>JAAYJI010000129.1 GCA_012523015.1 Candidatus Hydrogenedentota bacterium | reverse complement strand
GGACGGGCTACGCTCCGCGAAGGCATTGCAAGGGAGGACAGCCAAGGCCCTCATGTCACGCAAACAGGAGACACAGATTCCACCTTAAATTTGGCGGTCCGTGGTCTAAGAATGGGGTAAGGCGCACAAGCAAGAAGGTTTCAAAGTGCCTCAAAAACGGCGTAAAAAACGGGCTATAGGCGATTGTTCCCATGCCTGTGACAAGCGTATAGCGCTATTTCGAAATGATGTGTGGACTTGGATTTCATTTACGAGCGCACGATTGATGGTCGGCAACTGAAGTTTCTTGTAATCTTAGATAAATTTACACGGAAAAATTTATGTTTGGAAGTGCGTCGCTCCTTCACAACCGACGCCACTGTTGGTGTGTTATCAGATCTTATGGCTACGCAGGGTGTTCATCACAACGTACACAGATACCAAGCGCAACCGATTGGTTCCCAAATCAAGTGATTTGAAGCACAGCTTTATTGGTACGGGGGCGCAGTGGATTCTCGGATGATGAGTTCCGGTTCGAATGTCAAAACGGGGAATGATTGCGGTTGTTCATGAGTATTTATCATTTTCACAAGCATTTGCATGGTGGATCTTCCCATTTCATGTAGTGGTGTTCTGACTGTCGTGAGTGCGGGAGTCACAAAATTACCAAGCCTGTTATTCGGGTTGGCCACACTGTCAACACAAAGGTCATCAAATCCTGTGACGGACAGACCTTCGGGTATTAGAATTTGACGCTCACTTAAGTATCGCATCCCCCCTATGGCCAACAAATCGTTCATATAGGCGATGGCAGTGATTTTAGGAGATCGTCTCAATAATTGTTCGGTATAGCGATAACCTGCGACGAGACCGACATCCGCGTCTGTGGCACGTACGATGTCCAGAGCACGCATCGGGAGGGTCTTGCAGTTGTATAGGGCGTCTTTCAGACCGCGAATCCGTTCATTGGCTTGGTAATTCTTATTACTTGCAGCAATAACCCCAATCTGGCTATGCCCCAATTCAGCAAGATGTTCTCCTATTTTCATGCCTGCCGCATTGTTGTCGAAATCAACACAAGCACAGGGATCATCCGGTTGATATACACCACCTTTGACATAAGGTACCTCTACAGCGTTAAGCATGGTCAGGATTTCAGGAGAGATAATACTGCCGCCGGTCATGAGAAAAAGTCCTTCTACACGCCAAGCTAACATACGCTGTATACAACGGTTGAGTTCAGATGGTTTGTACGCTATATCGCCGGTGATAAGCTCATACCCGGCTTTACGCACATATTCTTCCGCGCCTTGTAACAATTGGTCATAATAATGACTGTGACGACTCAACATAACGAAACCAATGATTCCGGACCTTGCCTTTTTCAGTGTACGCGCCAGAGGATTCGGCATGTATCCCAAGCGTTTGGCTTCTGCTCGTATACGTCGGATCGTAGCTTCTTTGTAATTCTTCATTCTGGGCATATTGTTCAAAACCGCGCTTACGGTGGACGGAGACACCCCCGCTGCTTTAGCGATGGTAGCCAGCGTTGGCGGCGCTTTTGGGCTTGACTTGGAGGATCTAGTCATGAGAACGCAACTCTCGCAGCCAGTCCGAGCGCCACGTGTCTAAAAAAGACTGCGGAAAATCGATCGCACGCACCTTTACTGCTGGACTACCAAAGGCCACGATGCCGGGTTCGGTCAGATCTTTCACCACGGAACTTTGCATACCCACTGTTATCCACGGGGCAATGCTCAGACTCTGCCTAACAGCGGTACCGAGCCCCAGATGAACACCCTCACCAACGACAGCATGTCCGGCAATGTTACATCCCGAGGTACAGGTAGCATAATCACCAAAAATACAATCATGACCGCAACGGGCACAAAAAAAAGTCACATAGTCGCCAAAGCGCACATTGGTAAACAGGTAGGCTCCCGGATGTACTACACCGCCTCTTCCCAAGGAACAGTCAGGACGGATAAAAGCATTGGGACTAACCAAAGTGGGCGCGGGTTCAAGTCCTGCGGCCAACGCTTTGTGTACTAAAATTCGTTTTACAATGGGATCTCCCATACCGCAGATGAATTTTCGAAATGCGCCCCGGCGATGCTTGCGAAAAGATAAAAAGTCCCAGTCATGTACGACTTCTATCTGTCGATCACCGACGGTAATAAATTTCTTTTCACGCGCTTCAGGGAGGTCATTGACAAACAACGTCTCCATTTCCGGATTCGACTCCCGCAATATCCAATAGGTCTCACGCGCACTTCCGCAGGATCCCAAGATGACCATGGTGTCGCTCATAGTATGCCCTTATTGTTCTTCATTTCGTTTTAACAGAGTCTTGATGATATAAGTGGGCTTTCGGTGGAGCACAATATAATTGCGAATAGTGAATTCACCGACAGCAGCTACAGTTCCCAACACTATAGCAGTGTTCAGCGCGATGAATGCGATCGGTGCCGGCACAAAGTTATTGAACCCGAATTTCCAAATGCCTGCAAGACTAAGCAGAATTCCGCCAATCGAGAGGAGGAATAATAAAACAGCGATCACACCCAAGGCTATAAAAGGACGGTGAGAAAAATCGATCAAGTTATCCACTGCGTAAAGAAACAGTTTGTAATAGGTATATTGGGATTTGCCCACCTTGCGCGGGAAATGAGACACCGGCACCTCTTTAACATGACGGGCACTCGCTACGAGTCCCGCAGGCTGTAACGGGCGAAACGGTCCGTATTCAAAAGCGCGGACTAGACGCGCGTCAATTACTTTGAAAGTACACCCAAAGTCCTTAAACGTGCCTCCCATAGCCCACCGCAACAAAAAATTAGCGATTTTGGAGGTCACAATACGCTGCCAAGGGTCATGCCTCACTTTGCGATAACCGCTGACTAAGACATAGCCTTCATCGAAGGTCTCCAGCAAGAGGGGCAGTTCTTCCGGGGCCAGTTGCAAATCAGAATCCATAATAATAATTTTGTCACCTCGTGCATGTACAAATCCCACGGTGATGGCAGTAGGTTGACCGACATTGAACATCAGATCTGCTGCTACAGAAACACTTTCATCTTCCTTAAAGAGTTTTTGAAGATGATCGTATGTTTTATCATGGCTACCGTCATTCACATAGATAATCTCATGGGAACGGCCTGTTCTGCGAAGTGTTTCGCTTAATCGTTGATGAAATTCGCCGATAGTTTCCTGTTCATTGTAACAGGTAGCGATAACAGTCAATTCAGGAGCGGCTTGCGTCATGGTATTCTTTTCCATATAGTAGCGTGTTGTATAAAGTTCTGGTGATTTAGAGCTATTTTACCCCGCCATAGGTGTATCTGAAAATTTTTAACAGGGTATGATTCAAGGTCGGCATATAGTAATTCAAAAGATAGGAAAGGCGGAACAAATAATTCCAGGCACGGTATCGATCATTGTTGACCATACACGCATTATAAATGTATTCGCTGCAAACTCCCTCCGAATCCGGCAAGGGATTTTCCTCCTCCCACCACCAGTCGGAGCAATACAAGGAACAGGGCGTTGCCTGCCTGACCGTCTCAAAAGCATCTCGGTAGACCTTATTGTTCTTTAACCCTTGCTTTAAATAACATAAGCGAGGTTCGAACCGGCCTGTTGCAGCAACCAGTTTTATGGATTCAATCAGCGAGGGGATATTGACCAGTTTATAGGAGGTCATATGCTGAATATCTAGGCTGAATGCAATGGTACCTGCCCGGAAAGTTTCAACAATTAATTGCAGCATCTCACGCGTAGGCAGTCGGGTAAGTTCATAATATACATCCAGTTTATAGGGTCTGTGTAACACCTTATGTGTATAAGATGCATCCGCCAAAGAGGCAAAATCATGATAGATACTGACAAAATTATACCCCGGATCATTACTGTAGGCTTCCAAGTCGGCGGCAACAAGATCCGCACCGCGAAGGAGGGGGACGCGCCGGAATATGGTCTTGTGGATGTCCGCACCACCGCAACACGTATCACACGGCATGGGGCAACCTCGGTAGGTCGCCAACAAAGGATGTATGGGCAGAATTTTTCCATTGTAACGAGCATGCATCTGTTTGATGCGTTGTTCAAGTGTTGGAAACCAATCTAGAGTTCGGTAATCCCCTGTATCCAGTGTGCTTTGATCAGCGGTCTGCCACGATTTAGAGACAAAATCACGCCCCGCCACATTAGGAATTACAGCAACATCATTTCCTTCCAGTATCGCTTCGACCAGCAGCACCAACGGGATATCTCCGTCGCCGCGAATAATAAAATCAATTTTGGAATCGCGCAGAAGAAAGGGATAGAAGACGCTTGCAGACATACCTCCCGCCACAATAACAATATCCGGATTAATTCGTTTCACCCATGCAGCCACTTCAATGGCTCCTTTGAGATTCACATACCAATGGACACTCAAAATAACCACTTTAGCCTTGTTCAGGATCGCTTTGGAGACTTCTTTCAAAAAATATCCGCGTACAGTAAAACGTCTATGCACCCGGTTGATAATCGAAGGTAACGACATGGGAAAAATTTCCGAGTACATCATCTTCGTATGGTACTGAATAAAAAGAATTTCACTCATGGATATGTAACATTTCTTTTAGAACCTTTTAAATAATTTAGTTTGCTTGGAAATTATAACAGGTTTCGGAAAATAGCGTCGTCCTTTGTATCGCCTTCCAGGCCTCCTAAACGCGCACGGGAAGCAACAATTGCGGGGTGCTCTCCAATGGAAACCCGATCTCTTATTACTTCTCTTTTTCCTTTTAAAAGCCCTCTTTTCTTGTGTTTTTTTCGTTTTAGACGCCAATGGGTGACAAAAAGATTGGTAAAGCGCTTGTCGTTACAAGCTGCTAGATAAATGGTTTCATGAGATACTTGCATTGAGGGGTCGCCTGCATATTCCAGCCGAAGGCGGCCACTCATTTGTTCGGGAGACCAATACTCATAACTTTTGCCCATGACACAGCTCAAATGAGGAGGATGATCAAGTTTCTTCTTACGTTCTATCTCTTGACGCCGATTGATAGCAAGCCAACCCACCGCAGTGGAACAATAGCGACCGCGTACACTATTACGGCGCAATTCACGACCGATATTACTTTTATGAAACTCGAGTATCTGAGCTATTTTCCGGTTGCTCAATCCTTGGCTTTTAAGTGTTTCTAGTTTTATGCGGTCATCTCGTGTAAAATGGTGGTGGGACATTATGGACTCCTTCGGGTGTTTCGATAGAGCTATTGTACCGAAGATCTCTGTGATGTCCTCCTTTTTTGGATCGGTTGCATTTCAACCTTGAATCCGCCTTCTGAATTTAAATACAAAGCATAGTTACTCAATGAAAAACACTATTTTTAACCATCTTCTTTTTAAGCGGCGATTATTAGTACTCGTCTTTATTGTTGCCGTTGCAGTGCGCTTGTTTCATATTTCTCAACAATCAATTTGGTTTGATGAATACCTCACCTACATAGCGCTGCAAAGTGGCTCTCCTTTGACCTGTATGTATAATTTATTTTTTTATGTAGCGGAAATGGCAATTACGCCTATCTATTTTTTAGTAAGTTATTCTATCGCTTTTATTTCGAACAATAATATCGCTGCGTTACGAATTTTTAATATAATAACGGGCTTGCTCTCCTTGACATTGCTGTATTTTTTGGTTGTACGCCTCAGCGGTCATCGTGCGGGGCTAGCCGCTGCCTTGTGCCTCACGTTATCTCCTCAACACATCTGGCACAACCAAGAAATTCGCCCCTACAGTCTTTTATTTCTTTTTTGTCTCGCAGCAACTTGGTCCTTGTTGAAATGGCATGACAAGGATTCGCGTAAATGGTTCTTTGTGAATTGTCTCTTTAATGGGCTGCTTATTTTTACCCATCTTTTCGGTATCTTATTTTTGCTTCCTCAAGGATTGTATTTGTTAGTTAGAAAAGAGTTCAAGACTTTTTTTCGATGGTCAGCAGCTCACATGATTTTTGTTGTCTTATTGCTGTTGGCAGTCGCCGCACAACCTCATCTTTCAGAAGGATATCATCCCAAAGGCGAATTGTCTTTGTCCTTTATTTTTTTATATTTTCTCCCAAGTTTATATATGCGTAGTTTTTGCGCCGATGCGCTTTGTTGGCATTCCGGTCTTTGGCCATGGTTCGAATCAACGTTGAGTACAGCCGCCCCCCCATGGCTCTCTGCGTTTTTAAAGGTACGCCCTATTTTTGACCGAACACTGACCTTTCTTATCTTGGTGAGTATTTTTTGGTTTGTTTTATTGGGATGGCGACACAGACCCCAAAATACAATTACAAGTGACACTATATCCAAGTCAAAATGGGATGAATGGATATTGATAGTTTCCATTATCTTTATTCCCTCAACCACGCTCATAATATTGACCTTGATTACATGGACTAACTTTTCTGATTATGGTCATGATATTTATACAATGATCGGGATTTATGCGGTCATAGGTATCTTTCTCGCCAGACTTCCTTTACGGTATTTTCGAGTTGCCATCGTCACATTGACAATCCTGTATGGTTATCAAAGTATTCTTTTTTTTTCAGGAAGCACAAGAACTGACTGGCGTTCTGCGGCAATCTATGTTAAAGAACATGCACAAACAAATGACATTATCCTCGATTTATTTTGGTATGGTCCTGTATCACGTAAAACCCCTTATTTTTTAGATTCATCCTTGGAAATGTGTCGTGTTAACACATTGATTTCAGCATCAGATAAAGCTGCTTCCTTTTTTAATCGCCCTGAGACAGATCCTAAAGGGGCTTCAGCATGGCTTTTAATGGAAACCTACTCTTGGCGCGAATGGTTTCCAAATCTTGATCTTATTCCTCTGTTACGCAAAACCCTTGATTCACGAGGATTGACTTTCGATATCCAGGAGTTTCCGGGAGCATTAAACATGGCTGCTATACGGATTTCTCAGTCTTTATCAGAAGAATATACATTCGACCCGGAACCGTACCCTCAACTTTGGATGACCGATTACAACCAAATACTAAAAACTCTTGGATTAGAGAATGAAACTGCTGATAGAAGACGAGAAATTTTGCGTAATCTTGAAACAAGTATTGGGATCTGGCCCGGAGTCAGCGCATGTGGAAGGGTAAGTTTTCCTCTAGATTTAATTCAGTTGGGAGACTTCACATTGGCGAAAGCGGTAGCTCAGCAACATATTCTTGATAATCCTTCTTTCGGACTTGGCTACCTCGCTCTGGCTTTGGGATGGGTCGCTGAAGGAGAGAAGCAGCGTGGGTGGGCCGCTTATCAATCAGCATGCTCCCACCATCTGGGTATACATTATTTTTTTGACGGTTATTTTGATGCCCTTTGTAATGGGAACAATCTTTGTGCTGCTCGGGATGGACTGACAGAAATTTATCGACTTAATGTACCTATATTTTATGAAACGGCAGCCTACGTATTAGAAACCATAGAAAAGCGACAAAGCCAACACGAAAACTATGATGCGTCAGAACCCGTTCAGAGCGATGGGCACAGCGCCACAACAAAGCCTTTAGACGCGACGAACCAATTTGAATCCTATCATTTTGTTGGAGAAAGCCTCCCCCTTCCGGATTTATGGTGCTACGAGGATCCGGGAGAAAAAACAACGCCGTGGATAGATCGCCTATTCGCAGAACAGGAAAGCAGTTCCCGATTTATCCAGTGGTTTCCTTTGCAAAAATACATCCGAATTTTCGGTATAACCTACTATATTCGGGAAAGCAGCAATTTTGAGGCCGCATTGAAACAGTGTAGAAAACTTATCGCGCAATTACCTTTTGAAAAGAAATTGTACGGAGTTTTGGATGAACTCCTCGTCTCCACGAACAATCCGGAACTTTATGTACAAGAATGGCAGCATTGCGCGTCTTTCAATCCGGAAATAGCTTCTTATGCAGCAAGCCGGATTGCTGAAGCGGGAAAGGATTGGTTTAAAGCAGACAGGGCGGGCGCCGCTATACACGCTTATCTTTCAGCTTGTGCCCTCGACGACCAAAACAATACCTATATGCTGCGCTTAGCACAGCTCTACGACCTTTGCAATGCCACGGATGATGCGATTCATTGGTATTGCCGCGTACTAGAAAATAGATCGGACTTAAGTAGTGTTTTAGATCGAGTCCAACTATTAATGGCAAACGGAACACCGGCAAAGAACGTGGCTGTTTTAAAAGAGCTGTATGGAGCCCATCCTGATACCTGGCTATTCGGAATACTCTATGGTCAAACGCTGGAATTAATAGAAGCCTATCAAGATGCAATGGATGTTTATGAGGAAATGGGTCGCTTTTATCCCAATCAACCGCACACCTTGTTGGCCGCTTGCAGATGCCTGCGACTCATTAAAGCATTAGATTCTGCATTGCAGGAATTGGATGAAATTACAAAGAACTTCCCCGAATCCAAAGCTTTAATCGCTTACGAATACATCAATCTTGGGCAAGCCTTCGAAAAGGAAATGGACTTAGCTTCCGCTCACCAATGTTTCAATACAGCCATAGAATTAGGTGAATATAAGGATCTTGCCTTTTATAGTTTAGGAATTTCCTTACTCATCAACAACAATCTCACCGCGGCTAAGGACGCGTTAACGCTTGCTATTGCGTATAATGCCGAAAATCCCGGATACCAATGCGCCTTGGCAGAAACTGAAATCAAGATGGGTAATGAGGAAGCCGCTATTTTGCTTTTGCAAGAAGCACTGCGTCTGTCACCGGAGGACACAGCCATTACAGCGCGTTTGGATCAGGTCTTATCTCAACGTCGTGACAAAAAGGCGCAACTCCTTTTTTGGGAAGACTTGTTCGCAGAATTTCCTGATTCCCAAATTATCAAAAATTTACTGGAAGACGTTAAAAGCAGGTGAAGGCGCAGCATGTCTTGTCATTATCGGCATGTTTTCTAAGAGTCTAACGCCGGCGCGTCCTCTTAGTTCCTCTTTTGCATAGGATCGGCTTCATCATTCTTGACGCCCATCCGCTTTTACAGCATTTACTTATTTTGTTTCTCACCATTATCACGCTGCAGCCATTCACTGACATACGATTCGGGATAGCGAATGACTTCGAAAACCACTGCGATCAGATCTTCGTTATCCTCAGCGCGATGCGTATTAAAATATTCCCACACGATTTCTTTCTTCCGTGTCACCTCAAAAGCACGGCCGCCGCTCGTTTCTGAGATAAGGACATTTCCATTAGGCAGGGAAGCGACGGAACCGCAAAAATAGGAGAGGAATGGATGTTCTCGTGTTCCCGTATAGTCCCAGAGTACATTGCGGGTAAGAGGATCAAATTCGATAACCCGGGACGCCAAACGATTCATATAGTTCCATTGGGGCCCGTGGTTGTCAAAGATCATCATCGTACCGTCTGCGGCAAGAACAGGTTCATGGGGATAAAGCCACATCCCACTCTGTCCCCAAACTACGGATTTGAGTGCGGGATCGATGACGGCAATGAAACTGGGTTGATGCATACAAACCAAGATATTTCCTTTTTTGAAAGCAGGCAGCTGCTCCGCCAAGGTGCCGTCTAAAATCTGGATAGAGTTGGTATGAAGGACGTCATGTTTAAAATTGAGCGAATGTAGAACAGGCGCATAATAAGAATTTTCTAAGGCTTCTATTAAAGATAAACGCCACAATTCCTCGCCGTCCGTATTCAATACCATAATGTAATCTACAAGCGGTTCGTCTCCGAATTCACTTTCCGGATGCACTTTTTTCTCCGCGTACAACGTATAGATATCGCCATTTTCTGCAATGTCTATTTTATGGTGATAGGGACCAGGCTTCACCCAAATAAAATTACCGTCTTTGTCCATTTTTGCCAACACGATATAATCTAGTACGGCTACAACATCGCCATTGGGATAGAGAAGCGCTCTGCGCCAAAAACTAGAGCGCATAAAATCAGCGGGCAATACCTCCTTAGGCCAAAGGGGATGGTCAAAGTTACATTGCCATAGATGGAGCGGGTTTCCTTTCATATCCATCAACAGCAATTCAGGACCATGTCCGCTTACCAAAAAGTTGACCCCCTCCCAAGCTTGTTGTGGATCATAAGACTGAACACCATTGTAAGCATGGGATGCCGTGACAGCGCCGAGATAGCCCATCGACCGTAAAGCTTCAAGATTTTCCAAATCCTCGTTATTTTCTGTTGGCCGCGCGCCGTTGGGAACAGGTGCTAACCAAAAACGTCCATACTCGGAAGCCTTGGGCGGCTGGGTTTCTCTAAGCCAACTGTCTCGGGGAAGATAAAGTTCGATACGGTCGAAGTAAAACTGATTGGCTGGGCCCGGCGGTATATCAAAACCTATGCCGGCAATCCGTAATTGTGCGCGTTCCAGCGCTTCAGGTTCGGCAAAGTGCATCGTAAAGGAACGGTTCCACCCATATTGAAAAAAGAGCGCTCCCATCAAATCTTTTCTGATAGATGCTGTATCAAAACAGACCCACTCTTTTTGAACAGCTATAGGATTTGGAACGCGCAACAGCCATTGAAATGGCTCATCATCCCAAAGGGTTCCGGAGACTTGAACCACAAACTCAAGAGACTGCGGAGATTTTGTCTGTGTCCAGCAGCGAAGTCCCGCCTCTCCGGGCTCAAGAGCCATGAACATTTCCGGCCAACCCAAAACCAACAAATCATCCCGTTTGGATTCAGAAAGACGCAGCGCTAAGGCACCTTTAGACAAAAAACATTGATTTTCGTCAAAATCGGTGATAAGGCTTTCACGGTCTTGCCTATCGGCAAGGGTGAAAATTTCCGAGGACACGGAGAAATCTCTCAACACTACAAAAGGTTCATGATCAGGCCACAGCGTGTTCAATGCCCTTTCCGGCAAGCGTTGCACAAAACTACGGAGATAGGATATGGGTGTACCCGATGCAAGGGCACAGGCTGATAGGAGTCTTTGACAGCGGTCGGTTTCCTTATTGTCAAGTAAGGCACAAATTAACGGAAAACACAATGCATTAATATGTTCACGTTGAAACGATAGAAGCGTTCGGTCCAGTGCGAGCGCACCGAGTAAAAGGTCTGCCGCCTCCGTAAATTGCGAGTCTTTATACAATCGTTTTGCTTCGACAAGCCAAGACAGCGGTTCTGCAATGGGGTCTTTACTCGTGTTAATGTGTTGAAGTAAGCTCTCGGAGGGTTTTGTAAAAGCCTTATTTGTTTCCCATTGCTTGTCGCGCAGCCACGTCATAATTTCATCGCTAAAAGGACTTTGACGATGATCTTCTCCTTCGGAGATACATAGCGATTCAGCCCGAACGGTCTTTGATAAACCAGGAAGCGCTATCGGTATCCCCCCCAAAAGGGTTGATAAGAGTATCATTCCCAAAAATCCATTCACCAAAGTAAGATAATTTCGCATATAATTATTTTCCTAGACAGGATATGCCAATTGCAACAGCATTATTTGAAATAAGGACACAGTGGAATTGTATGCTTTGATTTAATCTGTGTCAAGACACCCGACTTAGATCTAAACGGATCGATAACAACAACGATCGGCGGGCGGTAAAACATTCCAATTGTTTTTTCATGGTTGTCCTTTTGAATCCCGGGAAAGATTAGGTCACACTGGTAATAGAATTATAGCGGTTGATTTATTGACAGATATAACTTTAGGTCGTCTGTGACACATTGGAATTGTCTATGAAAGGCAAAAAGTATCCCCCATTCGAATGGAATTATTTACGGAAACTTTGGCATTTTCTAGGTTCCATTTTGATGGTCGGTATTTTTTATCTCTGGAAAGACTGGTGGGAAGGCTCTATTCTACACCGCATCGCCCTGATTGCTTTTGTTTGGTTTCTCGCGGCACTGCTTCTGGTCATTGATATCATTCGGCTTTACTCCGCCAAAAACAACCAATCCTTTCAAAACTTGCCGATCTACGGGCGGATGATGCGGTCCATTGAGAAGGATCATCTAAACGCAACAACTTACTATGTTCTTGCCTCGGCAATACTCACAACAGCCTATGTAGGCGCTTGGTGCCGCGCATCAACCTTAGTCATGGCACTATTGGTCACCGGCGTCGCAGATCCCATCGCAGCATGGGCGCGCAACCGTATACAACGGTGGCGGCCCGGTCAAGAACAATTCTATGGTGTGTGGGCTTTTGCGACGGCTTCCATTCTCGTAATGGGCGTCATGAACCGGATCCTTCATGCCGGTCTCAGTCTTCTTTGCATCTTTTTGGTTGCTGTAATCGTGGCGCTCGTAGAGGCTTACAGCAGAAATTGGATGCAGCGGCTGCAGCCGCTGACTCGACGGCTCCAACGCTCTTTGACCCATCCCGGCACGCGATGGCTGATCCAAGTATATCCCGATGATAATTTTGTAGTGCCCCTACTCGTTGCTGTCCTCCTTGGTCTCTTACGGAACGTCCTCTAAAGCTTCCGAAACGCAGAGAGATTCCCTTTGGTTTTTTTCTCCCTTAGATAGCCTAATCATGGGCATAACACGGCAAGCCGGTGTGTCTGAATCTGTAATAATATGATACACTTGCTCTAATGTTTTTGGATCAGTTCCTATCCCCCTCATAAAGGACTGAAAATCATGGATTTAGAACGGTTATCCCATTTATTAGAATCAGTTGCCGCCGGGTTGGTGGACACGGAAAGCGCCTTACAGCAGCTCCGTGACCTTCCTTTCGAAGACCTTGAGTTTGCCAAAATTGACTATCATCGAAGCCTGCGCAAGGGATATCCTGAAACGATTTTTTGCGCAGGAAAAACGCCGGAGCAAGTGGCTATAATCGCGGAGCGCATGGTTGCCCATAACAGTCGCGTCTTGGGAACACGCTGTTCTCCGGAAATGTTTAGTGTAGTCAAAGAAGCCGTACCGGAAGCCCTGTATCATGAGGCAGCACGCGCCTTTACCTGTGGCGAAGAGCTAATCCCCGCATCCCAAAATTATGTGGCCGTAATCTGCGCCGGCACCAGCGACATCCCTGTCGCTGAAGAGGCGGTACTCACATGCCAAGTCATGGGTGTAAGGGCAGAACGTATTTATGACGTAGGCGTCGCCGGAATCCATCGGCTCTTCGAACAGCGCACAAAGATTTCTGAAGCGGTCGTCGCCATTGTGTGTGCAGGCATGGAAGGCGCCTTGCCGAGTGTGGTCGCAGGATTGACCCCGACGCTGGTTATCGCTGTTCCCACGAGCGTGGGCTATGGCGCCAGTTTTAACGGTATTGCGGCGCTTCTCGGCATGTTGAATTCTTGCGCAACGGGACTGACCGTCGTGAATATTGATAATGGATTTGGCGCGGCTGTTGCCGCATGCACAATAGTGAAACGAATGGAAACTATGGGAAATAAAGGGACGTCATGAAAAAGGATTTATATCTAGATTGTTTTTGCGGTATCAGCGGCGATATGACCGTTGGCGCGCTCATTGATGCGGGCGCTGATCCCACTTATTTGCTAGATGTTGTCGCATCCATGAATTTAAGCGATGCCTCTTTCGATGTGGATAAAGTCAACAAAAAAGGAATCACGGCAACCCATTTTAAAGTACAGGTGGACCCGAACGCGCCGCAGCCTCATCGCCATCTCTCCCACATTATTAAGATCATTGAAGAGACGAACCTTGATGATCAGGCAAAGGCGAAAGCCATCGCCACCTTTGAACGCATCGGCGCGGCAGAAGCCTCCGTTCACGGGATACCTGTGGAAAAAGTTCATTTTCATGAAGTCGGCGCTATCGATTCCATTATGGATATCGTGCTTGCCAATGCCGCCCTTTCCAATCTGAATGTTGGCCGCGTCATTTGCTCGCCCCTCACCGTCGGCAGCGGCACCGTAAAATGTGACCACGGTATTATGCCTGTTCCTGCCCCTGCCACTGCCTTGCTTCTTTCCGGCATCCCGTGGTCAGCGGGAGATGTTGCCTTTGAGCTCGCCACACCGACAGGCGTCGCGTTGGCAAAGGAATGGTCGGAATCTTTTGGTCCTGCTCCTGAAATGACTACGGATGTGGTGGGTTATGGAGCCGGCACACGGGACCTGTCCGATCGTGCTAATGTTCTGCGTGTTTTTCTCGGAAACTTTAAGCCCGCATTGCCGGCGATGGAGTCCATTACCCTATTAGAGACGAACATTGATGATATGAATCCTGAATTATTGGCGCAGATTCCTGCTTTGCTCTTAGAGGCAAACGCAAAGGATGTATTTATTACACCTGTTCTGGGAAAAAAAGGACGGCTGAGTCATCTCATGACCGTATTGACCGATGAAGCCCATGCGGCTTCTTTAGCGCGCCTTCTCTTCGAAAATACCTCTACTTTGGGCATAAGAACGCGTCAAGAACAACGCTGGGCGTTGACGAGAAAACGCACGCACGTCGTCACCCCTTGGGGCAGTGTTCCCATCAAAATAGGCCAGCTTGACGGCGAAGACACTTCGGTTTCACCTGAGTTCGAGGTGTGCCGCAACCTTGCCCAATCCAATAAAATATCCGTCAAGACCGTCTATGAATCAGCACTGCTGGCAGCATTGAAGAAGGAGTATAGGGATGACTGAAAACCGTGTAGCCCTTTATGCAGGCAGTTTTGATCCGCCCACTTTAGGCCATCTGGATCTGATTCAACGTGCTTCCAATATCTTTGACCGCGTTATTGTTGGGGTCGCCTGTAATGAACAAAAAAATGCGTTATTCACCGTTGAAGAGCGTGTGGACATGTTAAAGCTCATGACTCAGACGATTGTAGGCGTGGAAATCAACACCTTCGAAGGCTTAACCGTAGAATATGCCAAAGAACGGGGCGCCATTGCGCTCATTCGCGGATTACGGGTGGTCTCCGATTTTGAATTTGAATTATCCCTCGCCATCAACAACCAAAAGCTCAACCCGAAGATCGATACGGTCTGCCTGATGCCCAGCGAGCCCTATCTGTTTCTGAGTTCGCGGCAGGTTAAAGAGATTGCTTCCTTCGGCGGTCGTGTCAGCCATTATGTAACCAAAGATGTTGAAAAACGGCTCTACGACAAATTGACTCAAAAAGACAGATGCTAGAAGACCGCGCCCTTTTTAACGCAAAAAATAGATGGATCTGACAACGATCCGCAGGTTATTGAAAGCGATGCGACACCGTGTCAGATCCATTTTCGTTTATCTTATGCCGGGACTATCCCCAACAACAAGGCTATTAGATGACTTGCTGCTGACTCATGGTTTTGATTTCCAGTTCGTCCCAGTCGTCCCAGTCACCAGCGTCTGCCGCGCCGGAAGACTGTACTTCAAATTCTTGTACACCGATGACCAAGGCATCTTTATAGAGAACGCCCTTCACCGAAATATCTTTATCGAGGTTGTCTTCGCCCACAATGAGTTTGGACGCGCCAACAACGGGCAAATAATGCAGTACTTTGCCTGCAAGCCCTTCAACTGCGTTCCCGTCTGCGTCAAGTACTTGGGTCACGACGAGGACATTCATGCTGCCGAGCTTCGCATCCAGTTCCGGATTTTTGTCGCCGCACATCTGTTTAACAAAATTCACGTTTTTTCCGGTTACCTGTACTTGTACCCCTTCTTGAGCCGAAGCGGACAGAGCGCAAAGAAGCGTGAGGAATGCAACAAAGACAAGAGCCATTACCATAGATTTATTCATTGGGTTTTTCCTTTCCAGGGTTTAGCGCCTTTCCGGCACTGTAGATGAAATCACATTCTGTTTAATTTGACGTATTTTTTATGATCTTATTCATTGACCATAAAAAATTGAATCCGGTTTTTACTCGGGCCACAATCCACTATAGACCTCTGTGGCGGGGCCCTCTTGATAAACGTTATTATCCTCTGCCCAGGTTACAGTAAGTGCGCCAAAAGTGAGGTGTACGGCGATACTGCGATCTGTTTGGTCGGTAATCATAGAGGCAAGGGCGGAGCCACAGGAGCCGCTTCCGCTTGCCATGGTAATACCACTCCCCCGCTCCCAAATACGCATGACAATATTTTTTCGGTCTACAATGGAAACAAATTCAACATTGGTGCGTTCGGGAAAGGCGGGATGGTTCTCGATTTTAGGACCCCATTCTGCGAGCGGTATTTTGGTTGCATCTTCAACAAATACAACAGCGTGCGGGTTGCCGATATTCGCGCACGTAACCAAAAATTCCTGACCGTCATCAAGACGTAAACTTTCTTTGAGTACCTTCCCCGGCGCGCCGAGCATGGGTATTTGGTCCCGTTCAAATTTGGGCGTTCCCATATTCGACCGAACGGAAATCACCTTGCCTGCCTCAACCTTCAATTCGACATGATTGGGTCCCGCCAGCGTTTCAATGGTAAAGTTTGTCTCATGAATCATGGCGCGTTCATAGACATACTTTGCGAAGCAACGGATTCCATTGCCGCAGGTTTCTGCCTCGCTTCCATCGGCGTTGAAAATACGCATACGGAAGGGATGGGTCTCGCCGGGCATAACCAATATAATGCCGTCTGCACCGACGCCCAGATGCCTATGGCTCATGGCGCGCGATAAGGCGGCGGGATCTACTATTTCGTGACGGGCAGTATCAATGAACAAATAGTCGTTGCCCAATCCATGTAGCTTTGTAAATGCAATGCTCATTATTTTATCCTGTGCTGCTTGTGAGGCGATGCCGATCCATCGCGTCTTCTGTCAACATACAAACCAGTTCATTATAGGAGATACCCGCCTCGGCAGCCGCCTGCGGGAATAAGGAGGTTTCAGTCAATCCGGGCAGTGTATTCACTTCTAACCAGACCGGTCCCTTTTCTCCAATAATAAAATCGCTGCGACTCCAGCTTTGGCAACCCAAACTGGTATGGGCTGCTACCGCTTGTTCCTGAACTTGTTGAGTCAATGATTCTCCAATTTGTGCGGGCGTAATTTCTCGCGTTGCCCCCGGCGTATATTTGGAGTAGTAGTCAAAGAATGAGGATTCTTTCGGTCGAATTTCCGTCACCGGTAAAGCTTGCGGCGATCCAGCCTGTATTGTATCAAGTACTGAACAGGTTACTTCAAGTCCTGTAATGTACGCCTCTACCATGACGAGCCCTTCCAAGAGCAAAATCTCATTCATGTTCCGTGTAAATTCATCTTCATTTTGAACAATCGCAAGACCGCAACTAGATCCTTGACAAGGCGCTTTCAGCACAACGGGGAATCCCATGAGATCCATCGAACGGTTGATAACCTGTTGCGGGCGCTCTTGCCACTCGCTAAGGGTCACGCAAAACTTAAGGGCTGTTGAAACACCCGAGGCTGCAACGACATCTTTGGACCTGGATTTATCCATGCATAAGGCGCTGGCAGCACAGCCCGATCCTGTATAGGGAAATCCCAGCACGTCCAGCAATCCCTGAATTCGCCCATCCTCCCCGTATGTACCATGGAGGGCTATAAAAACACAGTCCACGTGTTCAGTCTCGAGAAGGCGCAATCCTTTAAATACGGACATGGGCGGCTCAGCCCCCAGTTGCCAGCGACCATCCTTACAAATTGTGATCTTTATCACACGATAGCCCATGGCGAGCAGTGCGGCGGCAACGCCTTCGCCTGATCGCAGCGACACTTCATGCTCCAGACTCAATCCTCCCATCAACACGGCTACAGTTGCTTTATTTCCCATGCTATTTCCTATCTTTCCTGCGGGACGCTTATCACTATACGCACTATATGCTTATTTCGTATATTAACACCTGTGTATAATGTTACTTTCAAATATATAAGCGTGTAACTTGACTTTTCCATGTATTTACGGTACACTATGTATACGCAGTACAAAACAGTTTGGTAGACGCTTTTGTACAGATGAATTCTCCCGAAAGGATCGGTGTGGGGCAATAGTTTCAACTTCTCTTGCCGGGATCCCTACATCATCCCATACGGGAAAACGCATCGTTGCTCAGCTCTATTTTACAGGGAATAGGTCTGTTTTGTGTAATCGTTGTTTTAACGAATTGACGCCGGGGGATCCTGCACCCACTGAAAGCTATTCGATACACTCGTAAACGCACTAGTGGATTGAACTAGTTTTAAATTCTTTATCCCTTACTCTCAGGAATAAAGCAAGGTGGAACGGTGTTTTTCAAGCGTTTTAGATAAAGGAATATACCATGATCAATAATATGGCAACTATAGATAATACAATTCCGGAACGTTTTTTATCCGATAATAACGCGTGGCAGTTGAATGCCAATATTTCCGTTTCATCGGCAACACCGCCCCCACCGTCCACTCAAAATTTCCACTCCATGATGGGGTCGCAGCCGACCGTGTCGCTTCCGCGTCAATATGTGGAAGGCAATAACCTGCCGAATTTTCTTCTGAAGCATTGCAACATTTCCATGGAAACCTTGTCTGCGGCTCTTGAGGAAGAAAAGGAAAGCGGTACGTTCCTTGGCGAGATTTTAGAACAGCAAAAGGAGTTTAACGGTTCCAAGCTGGTTGATTACCTGACCCGTTACGCCCGGCTTCCCTTCCTTAACTTAAATGACTATAAATTAGATCGGAACTTGTTGAAATTATTTCCTTCCGATTTCTATAAAGAACATCTCCTCATCCCCGTAGACAAGCTCGGTCTGAGCGTCACCGTCGCCATGGTGAATCCGCTCAATGAAATGGCGGTACACGAACTTTCTAAGTTGCTGCCGGGCATTCGAGTCAAACGGGTGATCTGTCAATACACCGATTTGTTGAAGTGCATCAACACCTACTTCAGACCCTCCCGTCAGCTCAATCACTACACGAATATGTCGAAGGAACACTAACGCCGGATCGATTACAAAGAACAGGCTTTAAGGGCAGGCATGTCTTTGGGCAGATTACCCTCCTTCACGCGGATGGCGTGCAGAACGGAAACCTCGAGGCGGTGGGCAAGCTTAAGCCCTTGTGCCTATTACTTTAACCCCTGCAACAAGCTGAGCAAAAAGTCGCGATTGTCTGCTGTTATGTAGTGCATCTCTCCGCCCATGCGATTAAAGCTTTTGTTGTATCGCAGATAGTAATCCGGATTATCCATAGGCGGTTCACCCTTCGACCAGTCCCAATGGCTTTCTTGCAGATCCACAATGACCATGAAATGATTATCAATGTGTTTGCCCTGCTGCAGATGCAGATTTTGCGCCATGGACAGGCTTTTCTCAAAGATCATGGGCGACATGACTGCCGATCCGATGCTGATGTAGACGCCGCCGTCCAGGTTCATTACCTGTTGTGCATAGATGAGGAAATCTCGTTGTGCGGCGCGACCGATGGCAGCGCAATAGTTCATGGGATGGGTATAAATAATGTCGTGCCCGATCATGGGATGGCTGGTAAAAGAAACGCCGAGACGATAGGCGGCAGCCTGCAGCCCGTAGCTTTTAAAAGGGTGCGGTACGGACATCCATCCGGCTGCCAGATCAAAGCGTTGAATCCTGTCCAGCAAATCGGCAGCGGCAGCGCCTTGTTCTGGATCGGTATCAAGGGCTCCCCGAATCTCTTCCTTCAGCTGCTCTTGGGAAGGAATGTTAAGTCCCTCCTCTTCGACAAAAGCACCGACAGACTCACCGTAGCCCATACCGCGCCATGCACCCACGGCAATGGCAAGATTCAGATAAAATCCCGTCTCTTCCCAAATGCCAAATTCGCCGCGATCCACATTGGCGCGCACATCTTCGCTGCTATGCCCTTGGTAGGCAAATTCCCAGTCATGAATGATCCCCGCGCCGTTGGTGGCAAGGTGGGTAATCCATCCGTCTTCAATGAGCTTAATAAAAACGGGGGCAAGTCCATTTTTGATCGCATGGGCGCCAAAAGTTAACATGCGCGATTTGCCTGCCGCCTTTGCCTTCGCCAAACGGTCGGTGAGTTTCTCCATCACCGCAAGCCCTGATTCAGTGAGAGGGTGGCTTATGGCGGCTCTGACGGGGACATGATCTTTTTCGATATAGACCTTGTCTTTACGTTCCGATAAGGGCTTAACCAAAAGTTGATATCTATCTAATTGAGGATATGTCATTTCGCTTTGCTTTCATGTTCTCGGTGGAGAAGAGTTGTTCATTTATTACAAAAAGGTTATTGTGTTTTTAAAAGAAGATATTTTAATTTTTAGAGACTGTAAACCGATAGCTTCCTGACACCACGTCGCAGCGGAAGAAACCGTCTTCACAGGAAAGGTTGGTAATGCCCTGTTGTTGTGCGACAGGCTTAGCACTTTCCTCTACGGATGCCATCTGTGCGGCAGGCAAAACAACGGTGGCCGTGCTGTTTGGCGGTACGTCCAAGTTATATTGCAGCCCTTTGGCGTCATGAATCCACGCACTGGAAATTAAGCCGTATTCGCTTTCATGGGTAGCGGACACTTCTCGCAACCCGCTATCAATTCCGGGCGCTGCGATGAAATGTTTAAATCCCGGCTGTGCTTCATCCACTTGGATACCGGCGAGGCCGCGTATGAACCACATACCCAGGGAAATCATGGTGTTGTGGATCTGCGAGTTGTCGCCGTCCCATTCTTCCCAAATCGTTGTTGCGCCATTTTTAATCATGTACCCATAACTGGGATAGGTATCTTTCGTATGAATCATGGTCAACAAGTCATTTCGATGCTCATCGATAAAGAGTCTTGCCATATAGTAATTGCCGTGCATCCCTGTATTCAGATGTCCTTGATGGGTTTCTACAATGTCCTTTTCTAGGGCTTCGAAGACCTTGGCCCGACTGCTTTCCGGGGTAATCTGAAACAAGAGCGGCATAGCGAGATAGCTTTGTTCTCCATTTGCGTAGGTAGCGCCATCGGGGTTAAGGAATTTTTCGTGCAGTCGGGCAGCCAATGTTTCGGCTTGCTCTGCGTAGCGTTCGGAGGCGTCACTTTCACCCAATACAGCGCCTATTTTTGAAGCGAGTTGAAGACAATGCACAAGATAACAGTTGTTAAAGAACAAGGTTGAATAGTCGTCTACGCGGTCTTTGCCTTGTTTGCGCCCCGGCGGCACCCAGTCGCCCAAGAAACTCCAATTCATACTGCTGCAGCCGATACCGGAATAGGGTTGTAAGATGCCGTCCCCCATCTTGGTCTCAATGAAGGCAAGCCATTTTTTCATGACAGGCCAGCCTTTCTCCAATATTTCCTGATCGCCATAGGACAGATAGACCATCCACGGCATCGTGATCACAAAGCCGCACCATACGGGTCCGCCACCGGCTTCTTGGGAGTCCGGCGCAGTATGGGGCAAATCACCATTTTCTGCCTGAGAAAGCCACCAGTCTCCTGCCCACTTTCCATAGAAAGGCGCACTTTTAAAATTCAGCATTGCCGTTTCCATGGAAGTCCCCGAATCGCCGCCATAGCCAAGCCGTTCACGATGGGGGCAATCCACGGTATAGCCGCCCAGGCTCAAACAACGGTGCGTCCAAAGGGTCATATCATAGATTTCGTTGAGGAGCGCATTGTCGGACGTGAATGTGGCCGCTCGTTGATAATCGGTACAAATGAGATTGCCTTTCATTTCATTCAATTTGGGGGCACGGGGCAATCCTTTAATCAACGCAAAGCGAAAGGCGTGGTAATTGAAACGGTTTCGGAAATATTCGCCGCCGCCGCCGCGCGCCACATAGGTATCTCGCTGCCGATAGGTTTGAAAGGTACCGTCGGGAAACTGTTTGTCTGCATAACTAAACTCAATTGTATCCCCCGCTTTAAGTTCTTCGGGCATACGCAGTTCAAACCATCCCGTATAATTGCGGCCCATATCCACTAAGAAACCATCGTCAAAGGGGATGACTGAAATGGGAAAGACTTCATCTTGGAGTCGGTTCGTTTCCATCATTTGCGCTTCAATGAGGGGTGTTGTAATATTTCTGACGGTGGCGGCCGCCCAATCGCTATCGTCAAAATCTGCTTCACTCCATCCCTTTATTTCTTTGGCAGGTTCTATCAATTCACCGCCATAATCACCACTCGTTCCCTTGCCTATGGGCATGATATGACTGGGGTGGATCGTCCAGGAATCGTCTGTAATAATCTGCTGTGCTGAACCGTCCTTGTTAAGGATGTCCAGCTGCGCTTTTACAACGGAACCTTGGGTGGAAACGGGTTCCAAAACACCGGTTGCCCAGCCCCGTCCGAGCCACAAGCCGATACAGTTTTTACCGGACTGGAGCAAGGGCGCAATGTCGTGGCTCAAATAAAGCCCTCGTTTTCCATAATCCGAAACGGCAGGGCTTAACACATCGTCGCCAACCTTGTGCCCATTCACATATAATTCATAATAACCCAAGGCGCACACATGGATAAGCGCCTGAGCAGGCGCTTCGGCTAAGTTCACTGTTTTGCGAAGCAGCGGCAACGCGCCCTGGTTGTTTTCAATCCAATCAGCGCCGATCCACGTTCCTTTCCAATCGTCTAAGGTGATGGGGCCCACTGAAAATTGGGCGGATTCGCTCCAATCCGATACCTTATCCTCATGATCCCAAATGCGCACTTTCCAGCTGCATTGCGTACCACAGGTTAAGGGCTCACCGCCATACCTGACATAGGAGGATTGACCGGAAGCGACCTTATCTGAATCCCATAAAATCGTCTCCGTATCAGCGGTTGCGGAAGCTTCCACTTTAGAAACGATCACCTGATAGGCCGATTGCGCCAATCCACGGGAACCGGGAACCAGCTTCCAAGACAGACGCGGCAGGGGCCGATCAATGCCTTGGGGGTTGATTAAATTTTCACAACGCAATTGGTGAACAGGCCTTTGTGACGCGGCCCCAACGGCGCAGAATATCATGGGAACAACAGCCAACAGCGCAACTTTATGCATGATAGACATACTACTGCCTCCAAGAGATTTATTGAGTTGTAAGAGCGTATACTGAGTACTATTGTATGCTTGTACACATGGATTATCCAAATCTATCCAATTATGGTATCCCGTACGGGAATCATGTAAAGTATGTGGATAATCCCTGTTACGCTTGTCTTGTTTAAGGAGTAAAAAGCCATGCCTAAAATAATGACGCCTCAGCGTATTGCCGCGCTCTTGCCGCCGCGCCCTGAAAAGGGCCATAAAGGCAGCTTCGGTCATGTGGCAGTTGTTGCCGGTTCTGTGGGCTTCACGGGGGCAGTGCGGCTTGCTTGCATGGCGGCCTATCGCAGCGGTGCAGGCTTGGTTACTGCCGCTGTTCCTCATAGGGTGCTCCCTTTTCTGGCCGCTGCCATGGTAGAGCCTATGCTCTTCGGCTTGAAGGATACGAAAGAAGGCAGCCTCAGTTACGCCTGTCGCGGAGAACTGGCAGGTTTTTTGGAAAACAAATCTTCTGTCGTCTTGGGACCGGGCCTCTCAACACACTATGAAACAACACGACTCGTACGGCATGTGTATCACCACTGCGATCTTCCTTTGGTGGTGGATGCAGACGGACTCAATGCCCTTGCAGAATTCCCCGGGCGTTTGGTTCCTACAGAAACAAAGCAACCCTCGTACAATAAGATTTTGACGCCCCACCCGGGAGAAATGAGCCGCCTCAGCGGATTGGATACGGCAGCCATACAAAAAGAACGCCTTCAGACAGCAGCGTACTTCGCCGCCTTATGGCAGGTCGTTCTCGTACTAAAAGGTCATGAAACGGTGGTAGCCGCCCCTGACGGACAGGTGCAGCTTTGTCCTACGGGCAACCAGGGCATGGCGACGGGCGGTTCAGGCGATGTGCTGTCGGGGATTTGCGGCGCGCTGCTAGGACAAGGGCTGTCGGCTTATGATGCCGCTTGTGTGGGGGTCTACGCACACGGGCTGGCGGGAGATCTGGCGGCGCAGGAAAAGAATGCCCGAGCCTTGATCGCAAGCGATATTATTGAGATGCTTCCCCAAGCTTGGACAGCCTTAGAAAGTGTGGAATGATGGGCAGCTTAAACGAACTTGGTGAATTTGGCCTTATCCATTTGCTGACGCAAAATCTCCAGTCCTCGAAAGAATTGGTGCTCGGCGTCGGCGATGACTGCGCTGTCATACACGCATCAAAAGAATACTTCCTCATCTCGTGTGACGCATTCATTGAAGATGTCCATTTTCGGAAATGCTGGGCAAGAGCGGAGGATATCGGTTACAAAGCCGCTGCTGCAGCACTCAGCGACATTGCCGCCATGGGCGGTGTGGCAAAATACATGCTCATCACCCTCGCTTGCCCCGGCAATACGGAGACATACTACTTGGAATGTCTTTACGACGGCATCCGCGAAGTATGCGACCCTGAGGGAATCAGCATCATTGGCGGAGATACGACCTCCTCCCCCCATAGTCTCGTTTTGAATATGGTGGTTATTGGC
>JAAYJI010000128.1 GCA_012523015.1 Candidatus Hydrogenedentota bacterium | reverse complement strand
TATCCGGTCAGCCACAAGGAAAAGCGATCTGCTAAATAGATGAGACCAACAAATACGATGAGCATGGCGGCCACGTGCAGCGCCATGTTCAGCCCAATCGATGCGCCCCGAGTCGCCGCATCAAAAATGTTACGGCTGTCCACTTCCACCGAAATGTGATCTTCCGACAGGGTTTCCGGGATTTCCTGTTCCGGCACCAAGAGTTTCGCCAGAAGGATTGCGGCAGGCGCACTCATCAAGGACGCCGTAAGTAAATGTCCCGGTTCCGCGCCGAAATTGGCATAGGCAACCATGACGCTGGCGGCAATGGTGGCGAGAAAGGCGGTCATAATGGTAAAGAGCTCGGACCGTGTCATACGCTGCAGATAACCGCCCAGCGCGGACATGGATTCAATACCGGTGAAGACCAACAAAGCAGCGCCGAAACTTTCCGCCCCCGACGTTTTCAAGCTGCGCCGCATGAGCCACGCCATCGCACGCACCACCGCCTGTATGACGCCCAAATGTTGGAGTATGGCGGCAACACCGGCTACAAAAATGATTACGGGCAGCACGTTAAACGCAAAAAGTGCGTTGACAACAAAGGACTCCTCCACGACCATTTGTCCATCAGCGCCGGGTGTCATGACCTGTTCGAGCACAAAGAGGCGGCTGAGATTCCCAAATACAAAAGAAGCACCTTCCGTGCTTGCATCACTGATCACATTAAAGACACCGTTCACCCCTTGAAACAACCATCTGCCTAAGGCGGTGTGCAAGACCAGAACCGCCAAGATAAGCTGCAGTCCAAGCCCCCAAAAGATAATGCGAAATGATACGATACGTCTGTTTTCTGAAAAGAGCAGCGCCACCACAATCATCACGAACAAGCCGAGAAGGCTTAGCATGCGCAAGCCTAAATCTGCACCCATGACCAGTCTCCAATTCCGGCGATCAGCGTCGCCGTGTTGTGGGATTCACATCTCACTCCAAGCTTTTCTTAAAATCCACCGCGTCCTGAATCTGATCGGTGGCGATAAAATCGACGCCGGCAACCACTGCCGCTTTCCAACGCTGCTGCACCGCCTCAAGAGAGCCAAAGTTGTAGCCGGGATTGCCACCCTGACCAAGATGAACAATAGGATTTCTACCGTCAAGTCCGTAGAAACGAATCCAGTATCCTTGCTTATGGGCATTGCTCACCAAGGCGTTGAGGCGCGCAGCGGCTTCCTCCGTCCAAGCGCCCGCCTGAGGCTGTCCTTGCGGTTCCACATCGCGCCATGAATAATTTATCCAGCGCCTAAAATTATCGGCAGGCCGCTCGGCATTGCCTGATCCGAAAATAAATAAGCTGCCGCCTACCGGAACCGCGTCATAAAAATGCGCCCTTTCACGAGCGCCGCCGCCTGCAAGGATGAGCATGGGTTTGAGCGTAATAGGCGCGACCGGCAACGGCTCCGCTCCTTTGGGAGCCGTACACAGCCAAGGTTCATAGCTGCGAATTAAATCGTAGACTGCCCTGTGAAGCCCGGGCGCGTCACCACGTATGTCATTAATGTTCAGCGTAATCAAAGGCCAATGGTGCGTGTCATCGCTTTGTAATGCCTCTTCCATGATGGGGCGCAACCGCTC
>JAAYJI010000127.1 GCA_012523015.1 Candidatus Hydrogenedentota bacterium | reverse complement strand
TTGTAATGTTGCTTCTTGCCGGCGCCATCATTGTATCGGCAACGTTCATACTCTATTACCTCGAATCGCGGGTTTCGAAAAAAGAAGAATATCGCTCATAGAATCACCGTGATGGAGGAACAATAAGGAGCTGCCGAGGCACCATAAAAAGCGAACCTGCCGCTCTTTTCAGAAGGACAGGTTCGCCTAAATAGATGTTTAAAGGATTATTTATTTGCCGGTGCCGCCTGTACTGACACCCGAGCCGATAGACAGAATGATATGGGCAATGGTCGCAAAGATGCCGAGTAACAGCGAGGAACCACCAAAGATATTTCCACCGTCACATCCACCTTCACATCCTCGGGGGCACGGTCCGCACGAGACTTGCAGTACCACATCGGTACCCCGTTCCACCAAAGTTCCCGGGGCCGGATCTTGGCTGATAACGATTCCTTCAGGAATCTCGTCGTCGCATATTCTCTGAATGGTATCTAAGTGTAACCCGCGGCTTGCCAACACTTCCCCGGCTTCTTCCACGGACAGCATGCTGAGGGCAGGCACACGCACTTCAGCGGTGTCTTCCCCTTCGAATACTTCGCCTTCACCAGGAACTTCACCTTCTCCCTCGCCTTCGCCTTCATCACTGCAGGGACGAACCACTACCGTGCGGGAAACACTGCCCATATTACCGGCGCTATCTTGAACGTGATAGTTCAAGACATAGGTACCGGGCGTGCTACTGTCTGCGTTGCCCTGCTGGCGTACAGAACGGGTAAGATCGCCGTCGCAACTATCCGATGCAGACATGATACCAAGATCCCGATAATTCGCGCCGCAATCGATCTCTATATAGTCGGGGCCGCGCAAACTAATGACCGGCGCTACGCTATCCCGCACAACAATAGTACGTGTTGCAACAGCTTCATTGCGGTCTTCACGATAGGCGAGACGATAGGTAACTTCATACACACCGGGCCGCGCACCGTCGGCACTCATTAAAGCGGCGCTCAATCCGGAAACCTGGAGGTATTCCATCATATCCGTACCCGTATTGAGATCCACGGCGGTGATACCTGTATCTGTATAGACATCGTTACATTCCACGGTTACAGTAAGGGGATCCACAGTAATTTCAGGGCGCGACGGATCAACAACAATCACAGTACGGACGACTTCGTTCGCATCCTTGGCGATTCCGGTGCTGTTGCCGGTGCCATCCGATACCCGATAGATAAGTTGCTGTTCGCCGAGCTTGAAGGTGTCAATTCTGCCCGTAACTTTTACGGCTGCAGTCAAGTCACCTTCACACTGATCGAAAGCGACATAACCGGGTTCCTCATAACCTTCTCCGAAGTTCACTTCCATGACCTCATCGCCTAACAAGGTTAAAACGGGGCCAATAGTATCCTGAACAAGGAAGCGGCAGAGATTGGGCGCATCGAAGCCCAAAAGTGCTTCTACATTCAAAAGATTGCCTTCGGTATCTCGTTCGGGCACCGTGAGACCGGAAGACGAAACTACGCTGTAAAGGACGGCATATTCACCAGGTTGACCCTTGGCTTCTTCGACCGTGTATTCTTTCAACGCCCCTGAATCATCGCGTTCCCACGTGCCATCTTCCAACAAATGCCACAGGCTATAATAAGTTTGCAATGCTTCTTCTGTATCCGCTTCACACAAGAATTGAACTTGCACATTGTCTTCCCAATCAACTTGATCTTCTTCCCCACATTCAATCGTGATTTCTTCGGCATTGAGGGTAAATTCCACGTATTCAGGCTTAATCAATCGCGATGCAACAGAATAATTGTTATAAAGATCCCAAGCCACATAATAGGCACGGTATCCCATCCACGTGAGTCCGGAGATATCTTGGCGCAAATGACGAGCTTCCTGTTCCTGCACATCACGGTCAAAAATATGGGCGGGCGGATTATTTTCGAAATCATCCAAGAAACCGGCATAACGGAAATATTCTTTTCCGTCTTGTGCGTTGTACTCGGTCAGTAGAAGAAGCATGCGTTTCCACGGGACGTTTTTAGCATCACAATCATCTCTTGCACGGACACCAAGTTCTTCTTCGTAGAATTGACCCGACCTAGAGAGTGGGCAATTCCAAGGCATGGCAGCGTCAAAAAGCTCATCATAGGCTTCAGCCACTCGCCATTCTTCCGGCAATTGAGGATGATCCGAATCGACTCCATACAATTCGTTGCACCATTGTTTCGCATCAGTCCACCATTCCGGATCGGGCGCATCGGGCGCGACCAATTCGTTCTCGGATAAAACTCCCTCTCCCTGCAGACTAATCTCCGGTCCCTCAAAATTACCGACGCGCACGAGCCGCTCCACGCTGCGATAACGTCCTTGATAAGTAATTTCATAAACAATCTGAAATTCATCCCCCGTAACCGGTATATAATCTTCGGCCGGCAGACCGGAAACCTTCAGCCCGTCCATGGGGATGGGCTCTCCGGTACATGTTGTGATTTCTGAAACACCGGGATCAACAAAAGGCTTGTTACACTCCCACTCAGTAATCAAAACAGGATTATTTTGGGAATCCACTTCTTCTTGATCAACGCGGTTGAGCGTAATCTCAAGATTCAAATCCACGATCTTACGACGCACAGAACTTTCATAACCGGAACTGTCTTTCACCGTATAGGTACGATACTCGCGATCCGTGACAGGATAACCGCTTATTCGCACTTGCCCGGTCAGATCACCGTCGCATTGATCCATTGCATTAAAACCCGGCTCCTTAAAAACACTGCCGCATGGAATATAAAACTCTTCACCCTCGTTCAGGGTAATGATCGGCCCTTGTGTGTCTTCCACAAGCACTTTTAGGGTATGAATGGGGATATCTTCACCGCTCTTATACTTAGCATAATAAATAAATTTATAGCGCCCTGGCTCACTGGTATTAATTGGTTCTTCTTTCAACTCCATGGGGCTCCATCTTGAGCCTTCCCATTTAAAGGCATTTATGGTCGTTTCATACACCGCTGTTAAATCCGCATTTGAGCATTGGCTCCAGACACGCACAACTTCGGGCGGATTGAAAATGGTGCTGCTTCCACATTCAATTCGAACAAGTTCCTGTCCGTCCTCAATAGTATATCCTGAACCCAGAAAGTCAAGGTCAACACTCAGATTTTCAGTGATTAGTACGTAACGCGTTTTGCTAACAATTTTATGAGACGGATAATTCAACTCATAGGTAAGTGGGTATAATCCCACGTGGTCATAAACACTTCCTGCGGCTGCCGTATTCAGCAAGGTGTTTCGAATAATCCCGATACCTTTAAGGTCAACCCAAGAACTCAAGAGACTGTTGTCCTCACAAATGTGGGTAACACTGAAACCATACTCTTCGGGTTCTTCGGGAGCATACAAAGATTTCATCGGCCACCAGTTTTTCTCCCAGTTGTGCACTTTCTCCTCATCATTCGTGCCCTCTTCTGAGAGGAACTCACACCAAGGTAGAATAATTAGGCTTTCCGGGGACAGTTGGTCTACTTCGTCACCTTTTTGATTAAATAAATGGATGACCGGGGGCGTATCCTCCACAATAATTTTGCGCAGCTGCAAGGAGGATTGGTAGCTTTCAATCGTATAGTAAAGATAGTAGGTACCCGGCACATAAAAGCCATTCTCTTTGGGAACTTCACCGGAACGCCGAATCAAGTGCGTTATATTTCCACGACAAACAGACGCTGCAGTATCTCGGCTTTCCGCCATACGTAATTCGTTAAGATTTCCGTTGCACCTGATGGTGATCTCCTTTGGTTCAGCCAAGGAAATACCTTCTCCGGAAACAGGTCTCACATGCCGAGAAATAAAACTCACTCTATTGCCGCTATCTTTCGCGAAGTAGTAGAACCGATACCCAACATAGTTGTCACAGGCAAGATCTTTAGACAGCGAAAAAATCAGATTTTTGTTATTGATATCTGATAAACTTCCGCCGGTAACAAAAAACTCTTCGCCCTTGTCACATACCCGCGTCACAACGATAAATATGTTTTTATCAAGTGTATCCTCCGTGTATTCCCCTTCACAGGCGTCAAATACACGGAGTGCTTCCTTGTAGGGGTTTAAATGATAACAACGCCACGGCATGGCACCGGCATCAGCCCAGCCTGTGGGCACGTAATTAAATAGGGGGTTCACAACCAGAAAATCCCACACAGGATCCTTGCCTTTCAGATTGTTTCTCATTATTGTGACCCATTCGGGCTCTTCGTATTTCGGATCAAAATCCCGCGTGAGCAGTTGTACCCCCGATACCCCCTCTTGGCTTGCCAACAGATTAATCACAGGAGGGAGACTGTCTATCACAGAAACCTTGCGCTGAACCAAGCCCAATTTTTGACCGTCTATTTCAACCCAATATTTGACAGTGAATTCCTTGGAGTTCGACGGATCATCAATTTCGCTTTTAATCAATCGACTCAAATCTTCACCGGTATCCACATTGACAGCCGTGGCACCGGGATCATCCCAAGGCACGTTGCATTCCCAATTTTGCGTCCATATGGGGAAAGATGATGATCCCGTTGCTTCACGGGGCGTGATTTTTACATTTGGATCCGCAGCAACGGCACCGGTAACGAAGATCAGGCACAGCCCCATTGCAAGGCACATCATTTTTAGGGTATGAGAGAATTGCTTCATGGATCCCATCCTTATTATTTCTAATATAGTCTGGCATACAACTTTATTCATTTAACGCGTCCTTGTTCCATGACCACTACATTTTTTAGATATTGTGAATTGGTCAACATTGTATTAAGTTATGGTAATAATTTTTGAATTTCTGCCAGCTCGAAATGATCCTGCCATGCGGCTTGACCCTCTTTCGCTACGCCTATCCGCACATTAAAACTTGTATCGGTAAAGCTATAAATAATATTTAACAAGTTGGTGTTGTCGAGACTCATGGGCGGTACCGCAGCGATAGCCGAAAGATTCGTAAATCTAAAGGGTGAATTTACAAAACTCCTCAAGATTGATTCTAAAGCGGTCAATCCTTCATCGCTGCTAGCATCCAATACAATGCCACGTTTATTTAAATTGAAGTTGCTTCGCGCAAAATCGTATCTCACGCACAATACTGCATCAGGTCCGAATATAGCTTGAACAGCGCGTTTTTCATTGCGGCCGTCCCCAATCAAAAAGTTGATATTGGTGGGGGGATAGGCTTCATCCAACTCTTCGTTAACGGCGCCGAGCTGTAAGCCGTCCAAGGCATCACGCAAACTCAAGGCATCATAAAGCAGGGAGCGCATCAAGGGTAATGCGGTTGGACCTGGTTGAGTTCCCGGTGTGGAAATAGGACTCACCGTAATACCGGCAAGATTGGCGCCGGTAAAGCCTAATGTTAAGCCTGCAAAGGTGCAGTTCACATGAGGCACACCGGTTTCCGGCACGTAGAGAATCATGCACAGGGGCGTATCCCACGGAAAATCAAACCAGGAAGAAGTAAGCGGCGGCTGCTCTTTAGGCTTAGGAATATTGAAGGAGGCGACATGGAACAAATCTGCCCCTGCAGTCATCTCCCGATAGGGGATAAAGGCGCTGTTCTCAAAATCTTCGTTGAGTTGATACAAGGCTTTTGCGTGCGCGAAATGAAGCCACGATGATTCTGTTTTATTGAGTTCTGCACCTTCCACGATACCGTCGATTTCGTCAAGAATACGCTGATCCATCCAGGTCTGTGCACTCGTCCAAATCTCTCCATAATCTAGAGAAAGGTCTTCATCCTTATCTGCATCGTTAATTTGATCCTCTTCAACTGCGCTCAGAAAGTCCTTAATCTGCCCTTGTAAAGCGGCGCCATATTGTTTGCCCATTTCATAGGGGGAACCATGAACAACAATCAGGGGCAGTTTGTCCTTGGTAAATTTCACTGCATCAGGGCGTTTTTCGGTAGCGTTCACAGGCGCACTAAAATCGGGATAGGCGGGCGCTCCCTTTTCATCCAAAGGCAATACCCGCACGGGAGAAGAAAAAACCAACTCGGGAGCCATGCCCGCCGGAGCCTGAACAGGATTGGCATATTTTAACTGGATAAAAAATCCGGTATAGTCACCCGTCTTGGGGGGCAAGGGTTTGCCTGTATATTTGTTTTCGCTTCCTCTGCCCGTCAAATTGGTTACTGACCAAGCATTGCCTAAGACGGGATTACGGAAATCTCGTTTGTTGCGGGATGTTGCCTGCCAGAGCCGCACTTCCTTGGGCGGGTTCGTCGGGTCGGTCTCCACGCTGATACTGCCGTCTTTATTAAAAGACCAGGTGAACCTGGGCAGCCCTTTGTCTTGGGAAACGGCCATGAACCAACCCAGAAGCATGGAACCGGGGCTATAGGGATCTGTCAGATTGACGGCCTGATCCAATCCGCCCATACCGTGCCCCACATTGGGATTAAAGCTAGGATAGGCCCAGAGCGATTTTTTCCGCAGCAAATCAATTGAATCATCCTCTTCCCCTAAATCAGGCACAAAGAATTCATCACCGGTGGCATTAATCATGTACACCGATTTGCCTTGGAATTTATCTGCTTCAACATATTTATACGGATCCACCAATGCGAGCAGCGCTTTCGCTTCAGGGGTCAATTCCGGCGTGGTGCTGGTGGGAATTAGCTGATCAAAAATTCCTTTCTGCGCATAATCATAGATAGCAGGCGACCAATAGCCGTAGGCTTTGCGATGGTGCAGTAGGTTCTTCTCCATGTTCAACACATTAATGACGATGGGCGCCACCGCTTTTACCCGGGGATCCACCGCACCGGTAAGCCACGTAGTCCATCCGCGTTTTGAAGCGCCTGCCACCACAAAATCCTTTATAGGAGGACCTTCCCCGGCAAGCAGGAATTCTGCTGTATCCATGGCGCGTACAGCAGCTTTGACCATGGGGAAGAGAAGCGGCCAGGGCTGCGACGCTTCCTCATCGTTACGATAATCTTCGAGATATTTATCATAACTGTAGGCAATCGCCGCATCTTCGGAACGATTGCGCAAGACGAAATCAGAACCGGAGCTGTTGTCTTCTTCTTTGTTAGGGATTACTTCGTCCCAAAATGTCATCGGTTGGCTGGGTACATTTTTGATATGTACCACAGGCGCTCCCGCTGCCGCGGCAATGGCCACTAAGGATTGCTCAACCGTAATAGCCGAGTTACGGCTGCCGCCATCAATGAATAACAACGCTGTATTCGTAACTCGGTTGCGGGGATTGATAATAACAACGGAGTGCACCCAGTCCGTACCGTCATAGACCGCGTCGTCCGGATTCCAGCATTGAGAGCGCATCTCTTCGATAATATAGGCTGTTGCCGTCATGGAAGGTTGTTCAATAGTCGGAGTAATAGAATAGCAGTCGTCGTTTTCATAGATGTAGGCAATCAAAGCATCACCAACACCGGGTTCTTCGCCTTCAACAGGCCCTTCACCTTCAACGGGTTCTTCACCTTCTACCGGTTCTTCACCCTCAACGGGTTCTTCACCTTCTACCGGCTCTTCGCCTTCAACCGGTTCTTCGCCTTCGGTAGGCTCTTCGCCTTCAACCGGCTCTTCGCCTTCAACAGGTTCTTCGCCCTCTACCGGATCTTCGCCTTCAACAGGCTCTTCACCTTCAACGGGTTCTTCGCCTTCAACGGGTTCTTCACCCTCTACCGGATCTTCGCCTTCAACAGGCTCTTCGCCTTCTACCGGCTCTTCGCCCTCGGCAGGTTCTTCGCCTTCTACCGGCTCTTCACCCTCACCTTCTTCTGTTACGTCTCCGATTACAAGCTTCGAGTCGCCGGGCGTGTCAAAGCTGTCGCCGTCATATCCTTGCTCACCGGTAATGGTGTAGATCCCATCAGGTCCGGATAGGCTATAACTGACAACGACAGGTGTGAGATCGGTGCTCCAAAAAGTAACCTCGCGCGGTCCTCGATCCCATGCGGCAGAAGGGCCGACAAGATTGGATACTGTTAACCCAAGCGGAATATATTCTCTTACGCCCCATACGCCGGTGCCTTCCAAAGGCTTCACTTCAAGGCTCACGTTATTTGCTTCGATCTTTCGTGTCGCAATGATAAATTCCGGCAGTTCCCCTTCATACTCGCCCTCGGTTTCCCCTTCGTAATCGTATACTTTTCGAAATTCAGCGACGAGATTTGTATTGGATTGAATATACAAATTCACGCGGGCGTCATCTCCCAGATAGTCACCTCTCCAGCGCAAGAAGCGATAGCCGGGATAGGCAAAGGCTTCTACTTTAACCTGCTCGCCCAAGCTGTAGTTGGCTTTCAACGGCGTGACTTCCACCTTCCCCGCGCTATAATCCGGTTCTATTTGAACCGTAAGTTTGTAGGAAGGCGGTGAGACGGGACATCCGGAACTAAACAGGAGCACCACCACAGTCATCATTAGCGACAAGACTTGGATCAGTGTATAACGGCCCATGGACAACCTCCATACTTGACTACAGGAACAAACCGTGCAAGCCTCATAGACCGGCTGCATTCGGACTTCCCTTGTATCATCCTTTTTTTCCACTACTCTCAATTAACCGTCGACGCATATCCGCACAGCTATAGGCGGTCGTCACTGTTGCAAAATTGCTTTTAAACGACAGGTTATTTATTTACAACTACCCACATTTTATGCTAGAACTCATACTATACATAATGTTAGACAAATTTGTCAACAAAAATTTTGCTTATGTACGGATTGAAAACAGCGCGCTTCCTTCGGATTCTCCAACACACTTCGCTATCTGTCGACGCGCTAGAACACACTTTTTCTCCGGACTCAAGCTTTGGGTTTATAGCTATCCTTTAAACGGCTTCGTACGCGGTTACCCAACAAATCCACAAAATCAGGATCACCCAAGGTATCACGATACGCTTGGCGCTGCTCACAACGGTGTTTACGGAAAAGAGCGATGAAATCATTGATTGCCAAGGCACTGACCAGCCATAGGAAAAACAGAATGAGGGAGCAATAAAAGAGAAAAGACCGGGGCGATGCGGCACTGTTCAGGGGATAAACCCCCAAAATCAATACGACCGGGATCAGCACAAGGAGGTAAAAACTTATGGGGCGCCGCCGTTGTGCCGCCGACATCGCCATCATAAAGCGCCCGCCCGGCGACGGTGTATAGTAATTCTGTTGCCCTTTAGAGGTCATGAAAAATTCATCTCGCCTTTATCCGTGAATGGTTTTAATTGCATCCACCTTGAAGCGGACATCCGCAGCTTTGCGAAACGGAACAGTCGGTACAGCTACCCTCACTTGACGCGCTGCTGCTCACAGCGGCAAAACGGCTCAATTGGCGTTCCATACGTTCGGAACCACATTCAGGGCAGACTACCGTCTCATCATTACGCACCAACACTTCCGTGTGCGCGTCACAATCCAAACATCGATATGCAAACAGCGGCATAATAAAATCTCCTTATTTTTCAGTCCTTCGACTCATAAAGCCAAGACCTACGCATATACGTTATTTTATCATGAATACACGATTCAATAACAGTGCTGCGGCGCTGCCGCCGTTTTTTACACAGATCCCACCAACAGCGCTCGGTCGTGCATCTAAGAAAAAAACGAGACCCGCTCGCAATGGAAAGGGTCTCGTTATGCACGCAATAGTTTTTAGATTAATGGGAGGCGCGGGTTATGATTCCCAAGCCCAAGAGACTCACGCCAATAAGGAGCCAGTCCCCTAAACCTTTCTGTATTAATGTAGGCCAACCCATCTTTTCGTCGGAAGATTTACAACAACCGCAGCTTTCGTCGGGACTTTCACCTTCACCCTCAACACCGCCCTCGCCTTCATGGCTAGGCTCACCCTCAACGCCGCCTTCGCCTTCATGGCTCGGCTCACCCTCAACACCGCCCTCGCCTTCATGACTAGGCTCACCCTCAACGCCGCCCTCGCCTTCATGGCTAGGCTCACCCTCAACACCGCCCTCGCCTTCATGACTAGGCTCACCCTCAACACCGCCCTCGCCTTCATGACTAGGCTCACCTTCTGCAGGCTCTTCCTCCCCTTGCCATAGTATAGGCGCTACGGTCTGAAGATAAGGGTAGCCATCGTTTTTGGTTCCGTCCTCATCATGATGCCATAGGTTTGTAAAATCCCAGTCCGCGTAAACGTCCTCTGCGTAAGGATAGGTCAGCTCTTCCGTTGAACGCGGTTCACCGCCTTCGCTGAAAGGCCACACTGCCCGATCCATATCCCAATAGCTGTCCGTAATCGTTCCACCACCGCCATTGAGCGCGACAAGGGCACCGCCAAAAGCTTCCAGAACGCGTACTTCAGCCGTAGACAGGCAGCTGTAGATTGTGCCGCCACTATTAAAGCCGACCAGACCGGCCGGATAAAAATAGCCGTAGACCAAGCCCGTGGCGTAGCAATTGCTGATGTCACCGTCTTCATTCGAACCGATGAGTCCGCCCGTAAAATCACTGCCCCCCACCTTACCTGAAAAATAGCAGCTGCTCACATCGCCATAGTTTTCTCCAATAAGCCCGCCAACGTTATCGCCGCCATAAATAGTGCCGATAGCATAACAATCTAGCACCGTACCGCTACCGCCATTCCCGCCTATCAATCCACCTACCCCCCAAGTGCCGATGGCGCCGCCGGTGGCGTAACAGTCGGTGACGGGACCGGTGTTGCCCCCTAAAAGTCCGCCTGCATACCTTTCACCGCGAACTACACCCGACGCGTGACAATTGCTGACGGTCCCGGCACTTGTGCTAAACCCGGCCAGTCCCCCGGCATAAGTTTTTTGTCCGGTTACATCACCAGCGGCATAACAATCACGCAGGATGCCGTCTGCATTGGATCCCACCAATCCGCCCGCCATACCGGTGCTCGAAACCTTACCTGTGGCATAAGAGTCCGTAATATCCCCTTCGATATTCCAGCCCACCAATGCGCCGACACAGGTGTTTTCGTCGCCTTCGCCTGTAACGCTGCCTGTCGTATAGCAATTGCTAATCGTGCCCTTATCGTTTTTGGCGACAAGGCCGCCTACGATAGAGCTTCCCAATACCGCCAGATTTTCGACGCCCAAGTTTCGAATAACACCACCTTCACCGAGTACAGAAAACAATCCGGCATTAGCGCTGTCAGCGATAAGAATAGTTCCGTTGCGGAGGACATGTCCCCCGCCGTCAAATACGCCACGAAATCCGTCACCTTCTCCCAAGGCATAAAATCTTTGATCCTCAAGATCCAAATCCGCCGTTAGCAGCAAATGAGCGGTCGTAAAAATTGCGTATTTACTTAAGTAGAAAAAATGCTCCGGTGAATTGATTTGGTAAGGATCTTCTTCCGTGCCGCTTCCGGGTATAGACAGCGTACTCGGATCAAAGGCTGGAATGGGCGGCCATTCCTCGAGTCCGTCTTCCCAAGGCAAACGGGGGTAGCTTCCTTCCCGCATGATCCATCCGCCTTGATCCCAACCGGCATCTCGGTAGGTGACTATGCTTTGCAGAGCGGCAGTATCCTCTCCGACCCCGCGGCGCTGGTTTCTTGCTCAGTCGTATTTGTATCCCAAAAACTCCGGTTTACACCGCTTATAACATTCGCGCCAATGAGTCCGCCCACATTTTTATCGCCCTCAACCTTACCTATAGCATAACAACGGTTTAGGCTTGCTTCATCGTTTTCTCCAATAAGTCCCCCCACGAACTCATCCCCCTTTACCGAAGCCCACGCGTAACAGTCTGTGATTATCCCACCGTTATAGCCGATAAGCCCACCTGCATCATACTCCTCCGTGACCACCGTTCCCGTGGCAAAACAACTGTTCATGCTTCCGCCAGAGAAGGAACCGGCAAGACCGCCGCCGTACCTAGTGCAGGCGACGGATCCTACAGCGTAACACCGCCGTATATCGCCTTTACGGTTTGCCCCGACAAGACCGCCAAAGCTATAACCATTACTATTACTTGTTACATTTCCGGAAGCGTAACAGTCAATGACTTCATTGTCAAACAATTCTTTTGTGCCGATAAGACCGCCGACATCGGCTGAATAGGAAAAGGCGTCCGTCTCGATGCCACGCACGTCACCGGTGGCATAGCAGCGGTTTACTGTATTTCCTTGATGGGTGCCTATAAGACCGCCCACAGAAATTGAGCCCGTGACTGAACCTGTAGCGTAGCAGTCATTAATCGAACCGTCATTTGTCCCAATGAGCCCTCCGACTTCTTCAGTGCCTGCAACCGAGGCGGTAGAGAAACAATCATTAATCGTGGGCCCAAAATTCTGTGCGATAAAACCACCGGCACGGAGTCTGACAACGATATTGAGACAGTTCCTGTAACTATTTAGGGAGCAATCTGTGCTCCGTTCAACTTTTTTACGCCCTTCGGGCCTGAGTTTTTAAGGCATGGGGGTCTATCAATCCGATATGC
>JAAYJI010000126.1 GCA_012523015.1 Candidatus Hydrogenedentota bacterium | reverse complement strand
CCGCCGTGTCGTCATTCCCCGAGAGAACCGCGGCGCCGAGGGGACAAGAAATATCTGGCTTTTAGACTCGGCTATTTTATTGGAGAGCGGTCTTCTTCTGGAGCTGGAAAATTGTCATATTAAATTGTCGGATCGCTGCCGCGACAATTTTATGCGCAGTGCCAATTGCGGCTTGGGCATCGAAGCGATTGAGCCCATGTCCAATATTCATGTGCGCGGTGTGGGCTCGGTGTTGTTGGAGGGAGCGGATCATCCTCGCGCCTCCGGCGACAGTGCAAAAACGCTGGGGGAACGCAGTTACGGCACTGATGCGGGCAAAGAGGGTGAAAGTCAGACGGGCGACTGGCGCAACATCGGTATCTTGATGGCCTTTGTGGATCATTTTTCCTTTGAAAATATACGCATGAAAGATTCTCACTGCTGGGGCATGTCCATGGAGCGCTGCAGTTACGGCGTGATCCGCGATATTGAATTTGAGGCGACCCAAACCAAAGAAATAGACGGGAAGACCGAAACCTTACTCAATCAGGATGGTGTTGATTTACGGCAAGGCTGTCATAATATTACCATCGAAAATATCACAGGCTACAGTGGAGATGATCTTGTGGCGCTTACCAATATTTTAAGCAACAAGCCGGCGGGAAGTTCGGAATCGACCATGGTCAGCGCTTCCAATGATCGCGGTGACGGACAGGATGATATTCGCTACATTGTTGTGCGCAATATCCGCGGCCATTGTGCCGGGGGGCATCACATTATACGCTTGCTCAATGCACGGGGGCTGCGTATTCACGACGTGACCATTGACGGTTTGTTGGACACGTCGGGCTCGGGCAAGGCGTGTCGTGCTGCAGTGAAAATCGGAGACAGCAACCCTGTGTGGGGCGGCGTGACGCCCCTCGGCGATACGTACCGCATCTTTGTGAACAACATTACGAGCCGTGCCCTCCATACGGTGCTCATTGCGGGGAGCTTGGCGGAATCGTCGCTCACGAATATACGCAAATACGAAGCAGAGGGCGAAGCCATCACCTTTGAATCGGGCAAAGAGACTGTGCGCAACGTGGAGATAAGCAACATCGACATCCCTCAGCAGTCCCTGAGCGATGTCGATGGGTTCGTGTTGCGGCGCGTTACTCAGGCAGCGATTCCGTTTCGATTAAGTAGCGGCGCAGAGCACGGAGGATGACCGTGCCGAAGCTGCGCGCCCGCTCCTCGGTCATGGTCGCGCCCTCAACATAGGCGTAGGGGATTTCCATGGCGGCACCGATCGAAACACCGGGCAGAGATTTCACCCAACGCGAAAAGCTAAGCCCCTTTGAATAACTGCCCGGCTTGTTCCAATCCACGCCAAAGGGGATATTGTTGGCTGCGCTGTAGGGCAAGGGGCTGTCGTTTATTTCTTCAAGGATGCGCCCCAAGTGTTGTTCCGCTTCCCACTTTGCCGCATCTTCACTGCCGACAATATAGAGTTCTTCGTTTCGGTAGCCGCGGATATAGGGACAATGGAGATCCATCGCGACGCGGAGCAGGCCTTCGCTCCATGCTTCTACGCGGGTTTTGAGCGCAGCTGTTTCCGGATAAATGCTTTCTGCATCGTAATCCCGATTATGGTCGTAGGGGATACGATTTTTCCCTTGATCGCCCGCCTCGACGCCGTCCTTGTCCATGAAAGGAATCGCCAATACTTCAACATTATGGCGGAACCATGCGCCGCAAGGATTGTCGCTGAGCAAGGATTCGAGTATGCCTTCCAAGACAAAACTTGCCATGGTCTCACAGGCGTGATGGCGCACTGTGAAGAGTACGCGACAGCGGGGCGCATCATGATTGCAGGGGATGCGCAGTGCCTCAACGCTTCTTCCTTTTTTGCTCAGACAGAGCTCTTCCTCGATGAGGGGCGGCGAGAAATCGTGTTTGTCGAGAAAGGCGCGCAGATCCTTTTCTACATAAGGGATAGTATATGAAAACCACGTGGAAGGGGCATCGGTGAAGGTATAAGTAAAGGCGGCGCCGGAAATAACTTCCTTCCCAAGCCACGCCCAGCTTGCGCCGTCGTCGGTGCTGACGGCAGGCCCGAGCACGCCGATGGGATTGCGTTCGCCGAAGTCAAAGCGGAGCGTATGCCCTGCCGGTACGCCGCTCATCTTGAAGCTCCAATAAAACCACCAGCCTTCGGTGTCACGCAGATCGGGAGCGAGGCGAACCACATCTTCGCTGATTGCTTCAACATGAATATTCGCGCCGGGAAAATCGGCGGTGATGGTATAGGGCGGCGTTTCGGCTTTGGCCATGCCGAAACATAAGGCAAGAAGCAGGATGAACGCTGCGCCCCGAGTGAAGCGAAGAGGATGGATTGCCTTAAAGGGACGTTTATACTGCCGTTTCAGTTCTGCGCTCATGATGCATTCCTTATTGAAGTTGGTCGTTAGGCTAGACGGCTTTCTTTTGCTTAGGGATTTTTCGGGAAGCGTTTGAAGTCGGGCTTACGTTTTTCTAAAAAGGCATTGCGGCCTTCCTGGCCTTCTTCACTCCTGTAAAATAAGGCAGTTGCATTGCCCGCAAGTTCCATGAGCCCCGCCTGTCCGTCCTCATCGGCGTTCAGTGCCGCCTTGATGCAGCGGATAGCGGTGGGCGAATTGGCGAGAATTTCCCTACACCAGCTCACAGTTTCTTCTTCGAGCCGCTCCAGCGGCACGACCGTATTGACCATGCCCATGTCCAGCGCTTCTTGCGCGTTATATTGGCGGCACAGAAACCATATTTCCCTCGCTTTTTTCTGACCTACCATGCGCGCGAGATGGGCGGATCCATAGCCTGCGTCGAAGGAACCCACTTTCGGTCCGGTCTGTCCAAAGATCGCGTTGTCTGCGGCAATGGTGAGGTCGCAGATCATGGCGAGTATATTTCCGCCGCCAATAGCGTAGCCGGCGACCATGGCAATGACGGGCTTGGGCAGACTTCGAATCTGCCGGTGCAGATCCAGCACGTTCAGACGTTCCGCTCCTGTTGCCGCGTCGGTATAGCCCCCTTCGCCGCGCACTTTTTGGTCGCCGCCGCTGCAGAAGGCTTTTGTGCCGGCACCGGTCAAAATGATGACGCCAATGTTGCTGTCGAAGCGCGCATCTTTCAGGGCGTCGCTGATTTCGTCGTTTGTAAGGGGTGTAAAAGCGTTGTGCCGTTCCGGTCGGTTGATGGTTATTTTGGCGATCCCATCCATTTTATGGTACAGAATTTCTTGATAGGCGCCGACAGGTTCCCACGGAAATGGTTGTTGCATAGTTAATCCTTATAAGTCGTGAAGAGGATCAGTTCATGGCTTTCTTGAGGCGGCGGCTCGGCGACGCGCCCAAGGCAATGGCTTTTTCATAATAAGGCCGCGCTCCTTGTGCATCGTTCAAGAGGACGGCATAGAACCAAGCGATATTGTACTGGCTCGGCAAATACTCGGGATTCTTAGCGGCGAGATCCTGCGCAATGGTGAGGGCTTCATCTGTAGCGTTGTTGGCTGCTTTCGCCAAGGCAAGGGCGTTGGAGGCTTCCCGATGATCGGGATCCAGCGCACAGGCGCGGCTCAACAGCGCTTCCGCCTCTCCATAGGCTTTGTTCAAGTAGGCGTGGACACCGAGCGTATACGCGCCGTCGAAATTGTCTTCAAAGCCGAGGTCGGTGAAGACGGCAGCGATGGCGCGGTGCATGACTTCTTCCAGACTCGCCTTGAGCGGAGCGCCGCCGTCTTTGGTCCACTTGGTGACGGCATCTTCGGCGGAAGAAAACCGCGGCGAGAGGAGGGACGGCGTGATGCGCTGCATGGGATCGCGCCATTTCATGTCGGCGAATAAGTCTAGGGAATAGGCGGTAATGGTATTGCTCCACAGCACTTTGCCCGTGTCTATATCGCTGATATGGCCGACGATGCGCGCGGCGAGGAGGCCTTCAGGCCCGTAGATGCCATAGCTCAAATCGAAGTCCAGCAGCAGATCGTAACCGCTTTTTTTCAAGCCTTCCAAGCGCGCGTCCCGCGCATCGCGCAGTGTATGAAAGCCGGCGGACGTGGAAAAAGGCTGCACTTGGCCCGGTACCCGATCCAAGTGGGCGGCCACGGCGTCGCGCAGTAGTTGCTTGAATCGCTCATTGCTGTCGAAGCCGGCGAGGGCGTCGCGGATTTGGATGCCGTAGCGGTCGTCTTGGATGGCGCTGATGCCTGCGCCCACGAGGGCGGGGATGGAGCCGCCGATCTGCATGGTTTGCCGCACGGGCGACACAGACACGATAATCTCGGGCTGTTGCATGGCAATGCTCAAGGCGGGTGCGTCAACAGTTGGGAAATAGTCTGCCGAGAAATCCCCGTGCCGACGGGCGCAGCCGCCGATGAGGCTGATCAGAATTAACAACAGGGTGAAGCGATATTAGGAGAGGATGAATAACACGGCGTACCCCTTTCTTGGTAGTGTTCAAAGCAATAAGAAACTTAATGATAACAAAGATGTGAGGAGACCGACAATTTAGAGAATCGGCACTCCTTGGGCGAGAACAAAACAAAATAATCTTCACAAATTCAGTTCCTAATGATACAATAGTGATACGCAGTTTAGGCTATAAAGGACAGTCCCATGGAATCGAAACAGGCGGCGTCGACAAACCCTGAACCGGTTTTGGATGATGCCTCTTCTTTTCTGGTAAGTCCGCGTTTTTTACGGGCGCGGTTATTGGTTTATGCGGCGGCGCGCTTTGGCGTTGCTGCAGCCATCTTTGTTGGCGCTTGGTTTGCGCCTTTGGTGGTGGGTATTGAGCAGCTGCCGTCGAAGCCCTTGCATCTGCTTGCCGCTGTACTTTTCGCCTATAACATCGTCGTGTTTGTTGTGCTCTACCGCTACCGCTGCACCCGCCATTGTTCCCATCTCTATCTGGTTTTGTTGTTGCATGGCACGATCACCTTTGATTTCATCTTTTTGACCATTGCTCTGTGGCTCGTCGGCGGTGCTGCCTCACCCTTCACTTCTTTTTATATTCTCCATATTATTTTGGCCGCCATGCTCATGTCTCGATGGGAGGCGTTTTTACAAGCCCTTTTCGGCTACCTCCTTTTCGCGGGGCTTGTCTTCATACAATTGATTGACCTGCTGCCCGTATACATGCCAGTCGGCGCAGTCCTATCGGATACGCCTATGGACTGGCGTTTTGCCGGGACGCTGTTGACGGTGCAAGCCATTCTGTTCTCAGTGACTACGCTCTTAGTTTCGGAAATCGCCGCCGCGCTGATCCGCGGAGAAATGGCGCTCAAAGAATTGAACGCCGAGCTGAAACAGCTGTCCGAAAAGCGCCGTGATTTCATGCATGTGGTGACCCATAATTTGAAAGCGCCTGCAGCGGCAGCGACCATGTTATTGGAAACGGTCGAAAACCTGTGGGCGGACAATGCTTCCAACAGCGCACGAGACGCGATCAAGCGTGCGCGCCGCCGCACCCAAGAACTTAGCGAATTGGTTCAGGAATTGCAGCAGCTTTCCTCTTTGGAAAGCGGCGCGTTGCGAGATCAGGAAATGCTGTTCAGCTTGAATGATACGGTGCGTAGCTTGGTGGATAAATATGGGGAGACAGCGAACCGGAAAAAGCAGCGTATCGCCTTGTATCTTCAAGAGCATTTACCCGAAGTACGCGCCGTACCAAGGCTCATACTGGAGGCGGCGGCAAATTATATGACCAACGCCATCAAGTATACGCCTGAAGGGGGGAAACTCATCCTGCGCACGTGCAGCCGAGACGGAGAGGTGATCTTCGAATTGGAGGATAACGGGGTGGGCATTCCCGAAGATTGTGTGGGGAATCTTTTCACGGAGTTCGTGCGGGCTGACACGGTCGTCGCCGGCGAAAAGCCGCCCGGCGTAGGGTTGGGCTTATCCATTGTTAAGCGTATCCTTCAGTACTACGGCGGACGCGTTTACGTGTCCAGCGTTGAGGGCAAAGGCAGCACCTTCGGCTTTGCTCTGCCCCGTGTGCAGGACGAGGGGCAGAACGGCCGCTAAGAATCACAGCACCGCCGTGTTAGTTATTCAGCGCTTTGATCGTAGTCCAAGCAAACCTGCCAGAGGAGTTGCAGTGTCTTCGCCAAACAGGCATTTTCCACTATTTCGGGCAGATCGCGGCGGTTATGATAATAATGGGCGGGGGCATGATCCATGGCGCAGATGGCGGCAGCGGGGATCCCCGCTTGGGTGAACGCGGCGGCGTCGCTCGCGCCGACCGTGATCGATGCATCGGGCAGATCTACGCCGCATTTTTTCCCGGCGTCGCGGATAAGGGCACAGACCTTTTTGTCGTGCTTGACCCGGCCGTTTAAATCCTTGGTATATACGGCGAGTTGGGCGAACTCGGAGACGGTATCGACGGCGATGGCGACGGTCGTCTTGGGATCCAATTCCTTGCGATGGGCGCGCACATAGGCTTTCGCCCCTTCAAGGCCCGCCTCTTCGCAGCCGGTCACAATGGCGGTGATCTCCGTGTTTTTCAGGGCAAGATTGGACTGTTTCAGCCATTTGACCAGCGTCGTCACACAAAGGGAACCGCTCAGATTGTCGGCGGCTCCCGGCGATACCACCTTGAAGTTGGTGTAGAGGAGACCCAGCAACAGGGCGGGCAAGACAAAGGCGTGAGAGAGGCCGAGCCATTCCCAAAAGACATCGCCTGAAAATACGCCGCCCGTCACGGCAGAGGCGAGGGTTGTGCCGAGCAGATAGAGAAAGGCCAAGATAAGGGGAATGCTGAAATAGGGGAAGAGGCGCGGGAAGCAACGATGGAGCCGCCATTCATAAGCGCCGTCAGCGTGACCTACAAGGAGAATGCGTTGGCGCGCTGTGTCACGGGCAGGCAGGGGCGCACAGAGGTTGAGCGCCTCGGTCTTGGGG
>JAAYJI010000125.1 GCA_012523015.1 Candidatus Hydrogenedentota bacterium | reverse complement strand
GTGTTGCAAGCATAACACCGCCGGGATCGGTCACCTCTTCGCCCAGATAGTTAGCGCCGCCGCTGACCCGCACACTAACCATGCCTGTTGGTGTTAGGATCTTTTCGAGTTCAGCAAAAAACTCCCGTGTACAAAATCGGTTTAATGAAAGTGTTGTGACATCGGGCAAACAGAGCGCCACCATGTCATATTTTTGGGCTGTGTGGCGCACATAGTTTCCAAAATCTTCCGAAACTACTTTTAAATTGTCGGGCAGTTCCTTTGAAAGAAAGCTCCTGAGTGCCTCTGTATATTCAGGATCAGGATGAAGCCAACTTACCTGCATATCTTCTGAAAGGGAGGCAAAGGCGGCACTTACCCCAAGGGTATTCGAACCAAAGACGAGAATTTCCCGTGCGTCAGGCTGTTGCGCCAGATGTATCGCAGCGACTTCTGCCGCCTCATCACCGCCGGGATAGGATTCACAAACGCTGCCGCCGGTCATGAAGATCCATTGTTGATCGCGACGGCCCATCGAATAGCGGGCGTGTCCGCTGCTCCAGCTGCTTTCGAACCAGTCAGCGGGAAGGAGGCGCGCCCACGCCGCCAAATCCTCCGTCCGTGTCCAGTATTGACCCAAGCGACGTGGATATCCGCTTACCGCGATACTGCCAACCAGAACCAACAACAAAAGCCATTGCAGCCATTGAAATCGGGATTGTCGTTCTTGAATAAGCCACGCCAATACGCCAATGACCGTAACCAATGCCAAGATTATAAAGACGAGTTGACCGGAAAAGTGATTGCGGAGCAATAAGGTCACAAACAAACCGCCCAGACAAGCGCCGAGAGTCTCAAGGGCATAGACCCGCGACACAGGTTGTCGGGAATCTTGTTCTGCCCACCGACATCCCACGGGAAATAAAAATCCGGTCAAAAAGCTCACAGGGCTATTGAGCAAAAGTAACAATCCCAACATCCGCGTTAACGGGAACAGCTCATAAGCCTGAACACCGGCAAAGGATCGGACGTTGATCGTCAACACGTGCTGCAAAAGGAAAGCGGGAATATAAGCAAGGAGCGCCAAGGGGAAGAAAAAGGAATGCTTCGTGGGAAATAGGAATTCCCACCGGCCAAACCATGCGCCGATACCGACCCACAACAGCCAGCTGCTGTAGAAGGCGGCAACCATCAATTCATTGTATTCAAAGGCAGAAAAGACATCGCGAAAAAGTAAGGATTGCGCGACTAAGGAAAAGAACCCCAGCCCCAGTAAAGGGAAGGCGTTGGCTGTTCTTTTGACGCACATACTCTAATGTTCTTCTTCAAAAACAATCGCTTCAAAAACGGTCCAAGAAGCGCCTTCTTTCCAAGCATCTTGTCTGAGTCCTGCTTTCAAGGAAAGATTCGTGAGTGTTTCTTCCAAAGTCCAGCCTTGTTCAGGGGCGACCTGCGGCAAAAAAACTGCGCTGTATCCGTCTTTTCTCATGACCATGCCATGCTTGCCCAACTCAATATCCCAATAGGTGGAAACAGGACGGGGCGGCGTCAAAGCAGATATTTCATAATGGAGCAAGGGCAAGTCTTTCTCGCTTACCCGTGGGAAACGATGGTCGTTGATACCTGCGTCAATAGCGCGTTCCAACACCGCCTCATAAAGCGGACGATGAGGAACGATCTCGCCGATGCAGCCGCGCAATCGTCCGTTGATGGTGAGCGTGACAAAGGCGCCCATCTGTTGTTGCATCCCCGGTGTCACCGTGATACCAAGGCTTTCCACGGTAGGCATTGTGCCTGTGGTTACAAAGCTTTCCAAGGCTTTTCGCGCAAGGCGAAGCAATACCCTTTTATCCTCTTCGGAAAGGCTACGCTCGACCTCTTTATCATTTTCGGCAACGTGTTTCGAGTTATTCCAAGAGCCGGTGAATGCAGCCGACAAATAGCTGACCGACATGGATGTATCTTGGGTCATGCGCCCGGAAGTATTGTATTCGAACAAGTGCCCGGCTGCCGGATCAGGCAACATGGATAAAAGGATCAAAATGGGATAACGCCCGCAAATCGTTGCGCCTGTCTTCTCCACATAAGCGTTAAAGCCCGCACCGTCCTTATCACCTATTTTTTCCCAAGCGCCAAGATCCAATTGCTCCAAATTACTATCAATATCCGTATCAAAGGGAACATACCCGTAATTCGCGCCGTAATGGGTAAAGTCTGTACTTACAACGACCAAGCTTTGATCATCGGTAATTTCCAACAGAGCTTTAGCCATGGCCGCCACTGCAGCATTATCCAGTTGCCCCACCACAACGGGCACGACTTTGAAATCAGACAGCGCCTCCTGCAACAAGGGAAACTGTATCTGCACACTATGTTCTTGTTCATCTACACCGGGGACTACCTGAAACTGTGGATGCTTTCGCAGGGCGTCGCACGCTTCCACATCCAAAGCGACCTCACCCAAAGGCGTGACGACATGCGTTAAATCAGAGACATGAGCAGCGTTGCGCAGGGCAAAGCGGTGGGACGGCCCCATAACAATGACACGCTTGAAAGATCGGTCTGCAACTTTTCGATAAGCCGTCGCTGCCACAGCGCCGGAATATCGGTATCCCGCATGGGGCACAATCAACGCCTGTACGGATGATAAGGGGCTGCTGTCTGCCGACGCCAGACATTCTTCTATCTCCGATTTTAAGAGTGATTTATTGCCGCTATACCACGTACCCGCCAAAGGGGAGGTCATACTCTTTTTTGATTCGACCGATTTCATAGGTATTGGAATCTCCTGTGTTGCCAACGCGTTATTGTGAGTCAATCCTGCAGCGAAAAAATACAGTAATACGCCGATAATAACGAAGCAAAACGGCATGCGTAAAGACCATGCCTTATTAAAAGATCTGTGTCGCATCTAAGGCTCCTTTCCTTCAAGACAAGCGCCCATCCCCTTACCCCGCCCAAGTTGATGGACGCTTCATTTCCTGTTCATCGATTCTTTTTATCGGGCCGGGATAAGGATATCCTGTGTCCGATCTTTGAAGCGGTTGAGACAAGGCGCGCATCTTTTTTTTACGCAGCGGCACCAGCAGCAACGCCGACAGCGATAAAAACATACGGCGGCTTACTGCCACAACCCGTAAATCTCTTTTCCGCAGAAACATTTTCCATCCTTAAGGTTGTTGTTGATCACGGTAAAGCCACGACGTTCTATAAGCAATGCGTTACACTCAGGACAATAGGTGTTTTCAGCATCGGGCAAAGAAAGGTTACCGATATACACATAATGAAGCCCCTCTTCTTGCGCAATCGTTCGTGCCAATTGCAATATTTCCGCCGGTGTAGGCGGCAAGTTTTGCATGCGGTATTGGGGGTGAAACCGTGAAAAATGCAGCGGTGTATCAGCTCCCAAGTGGGACACAATCCAACGGGTAAGGCGCCGCAAATCAGCTTCGCTATCGTTGAGCGTTGGAATAACCAGATTGGTCACTTCCAAAAGCAATCCCATTTCTTTTGCCAAAACGCAGGCATTCAAAACGGGCCCCAAAGAAGCGTCGCAGACATCCTGATAAAAAGATTCTGACATGGCTTTTATATCAATCTGAGCGCCGTCAACATAGGCAAATAATCGGCGCAGCGGTTCTTCATTGAGGTAACCCGCCGTCACAAGGATGTTTCGCAAGCCCGCTTCCCGTGCTTTCATGGAACACGCTAAGGTGTATTCATAAAAAACGAGGGGCTCCGTATAGGTGTATGCCATAGACTGGCAGCCAAATTTTTGGGCAAGAGCAATCAACTGTTCCGGCAATAACTCTTGCGCCGCCACATTTTCAGGATTCTCTTGGGAAATCTCCCAATTTTGACAATTCAGACAATGCAGATTGCATCCTACCGTTGCGATGCTCAAGATATCCGTACCGGGAAGGAAATGAAATATGGGCTTTTTTTCGACGGGATCCAAGTGAACAGCACAAGGATGACCATAGCTAACCGCAACAAGGCGGCCGTCAATATTCACCCTGATACGGCATTCACCGCTTTGGCCGGGAGCAATGATACATGCCTTAGGGCACAAGTCACATTGTACCGTCATTGATAGTTCTCTCCAGTCATACTCCCTATTGTGCTATTTGTTGGGCGCTATGTCAAGAGAGCGGACAGTATACAGGGCACTATCCCTTGGTGAAGCGATCGAGGTCTGCAGTATTTTTCTATCTACGGGCAGATATAATCTAAGGTGATGTCACGCTTGTTTGTCTTTTTTCTTGTCCGCCTTGGACTTACGTTTTTCCAAAAGAGTCTGCTTTGCCGCTTTCTGCGGTTCCCGTTTTCCTTTATCTTTCTTTCCTTGGGTAGCCATGGCATTTTCTCCCTATTGACGAGGTGGAAAAGTTGTACGCCACAATGAATACAATGTTTATTTCCACTTTATTGTACATAAGATACGCCCTGAAAAATCAATTATTTCCCCCCTCACTTTTCCCGGATCAAGTGCAGCTATACGGAGCTTTATAAAAGCCTTTTAAGCGTTAAAAACCTGTCGAAATACAGACCTTTCCCCTAGAACTTAAATGTGGTATTATGACGAACAAACGCCGCAAGGAACACTTGCGCGCTGCGGATGAAGCATTAAACGAATAGACTGCAACTTCTGAGTCTCTATCGAAAACCAAAGCAATAAAAGGAAACTTCGATGAACCTTCAAAACAGATGGTATTTGAATCTTGGGCTGATTGTTGCCTTCACCTTAATAGCAAGCTTTGCCTGCCCTTTCGCCGACGAAATAAAACCTGCAATCGAAATACTCGATCAAAATATGGCCGTTGCTGATCCCGATGGAGATTGGCTGTGGTATGACGCCGCGGAATTGACCGTGGAAGGCAAAGGCTGGAACGACACCGCTTCCTTTTATCATCGCCTCCCTGCACGGGCGGAAAAGATCGTTCGTTCTTCCGTCTGGAGTCTCAGCAATCACTCGGCGGGTATGGCAATACGCTTTTCCACGAACGCGCAAAGAATCGGCGCTAAATGGAAGGTCAGCAATACGAGTTTGGCGATGCCCCACATGCCTGCCACGGGCGTGAGCGGTCTCGACATTTACGTACACAACGAAGGCACGTGGCAATGGATCGGCGCCGGTCGTCCCGCCGCCCAAGAAACACAAGCGATTCTTGCCTCCGGCATCCCTGAGGGCGAATATGAATATCTCATTTATTTGCCTCTTTATAATGGAACGGATCGTTTGGAAATAGGTGTTCCCCCTGAAGCTGTTTTGTCGCAACCGCCGGCACGGCCTGAAGGTCAAGACAAACCGATCCTCTTCTATGGCTCCTCCATCACCCAAGGCGGATGCGCGGCACGCCCCGGTATGGCATATCCCTCCATTATTGGCCGGCATCTCGATTATCCCACGATCAATCTGGGTTTTTCAGGAAATGGCACTATGGACGCGGAAATCGGCGAACTGATGGCTGAGATTGAGTGCGCCGCCTACGTTATTGATTGCGTGCCCAACACGAATGCGGAAGAGATCACAGAACGGATCGTGCCTTTCGTAACCGCCCTGCGCGCAGCGCGTCCGGACACGCCGATCCTGCTTGTTGAAAGCGTCCATTACCAATCGGGTACCTTCCTGCCCGAAGTGCGTAAGGGCAATGTAACCAAAAACAACGAGCTTCACGCAGGTTATGAGCGTCTCGTCGAAAACGGAATCAACGATCTGCATTATTTCTTCGGAGCGCCTCTGCTCGGCAACGATGGGGAAGCGGCGGTCGATGGCGTTCACCCCACCGATCTGGGATTCTTGCGCATGGCTGAATGTCTGGAACCTGCCTTACGCGCCATACTCGCCAAATAAAAGAGCGAGGCTTATAAGGTTGACGCAGCGGCGCCGTGTTCTTCTCTTTAAGGATTCAGACGCTCTATGATCGCTTGCAGATGATCCACATCGCGCTTGAGTATGGCGATACGCTCCTCATTGGTTTTGCCTTTGCCCAAGGACTCATCTTCAATACAGATGTTACCGCGATAGCCTGCTTTCGCCAAAATACCCAGCGCTTTTTCTAAATCGATATCACCTTCATCAAGAGGACAGGCATAGCGGCCATATTGCCAACCTGCCTCGCGCGTAACTTCCCGCATCTCCTCAGGATAGTTGATATTCTTTACATGGGTATGCTTTGTGTAGGGCGCTAACACGCTTATAATGCCGTAGACTTCCGATAAAGGATAACCGCGCCAGTAGAAGTTTCCTAAATCCAGGGTAGAACCAAGCCGGTCTGAGCCGACCTCTTGAAAAATATTCAATAAGAACGCCAGATTGTTGCCCTGAAAGCCATGGTTTTCGATGCCCAGCGTTATCGATGAATTCGGAGTACGCGCCAATACTTCGCTTAGCGCATACGAAAATAATTGCACGCGCCTCTCAAAATCCAACTCCCGTTCTTTAGACATGGCGGAATCAATGCGTACCGTCTCTGCGCCCAACAAATCCGCTATCTCAATGGCACGAACAACCCAGCTCACATTGGATTCCTTATCTCCAGCACTAAAGTCACAGGCCGTTAAGACCGCGCAGATGTGCACACCATGAGACTCCGAACGGGCGCGAAAGGCGCGGACATCGTCATCAGAAGCAAGGATAACTTTTTCTTCCTTATCAGGGGCGTGGACAGAAAAATCACGATCCAAACTTAATTCTATCGATTGGATACCCAGATAGGCTACGCCTTCTTGGGTGGTGGCGAAAGTATTTTGCGTAAGCGAACTTTCGCGGATAGACACATACATCCCTGTTGATTCTTTAGACATGGCTTGTGTTCCTTCTGCGAAGAGTCCGGCGCCGGGAAGGTATACACCCAACACAATGGCTAGAAACAGCATCTTTTTTTTCTGCGTTTTAAACATCGACATGGTCATTTGCTCCTCTCTATAGCGTCTAATAATCTCAATACGATTCTTCAGTCCTTAGGGTTTACATCGTTGACAAGGGCTCAGCCCTCGGCTTTTGGCCTCTTTCAAGCTTACCGCTGTACTGCCGCCTTTCAGCGTCTTACAGTCTTTTCGGTGATAGCGTGTGCCTGTTTTCGTAACATAAACGGTTGTCGTCCCGTCCAGAGGTGAAGGGGGCGGCGGCTCAATTTTATTCGGCGCAGCATTGGTTTTTTTGGGTAATCTCCGAAAATCCCAAGGCGCAACAGGGTTCTTGTCTTTCCATAGGCCTAGCTTTTGCGCTTGTGCCTGTGCCTGCAAGCTCTTAAATTCTTCTTCGTTCCGAGCGTATTGTTCATACCACCATGCCAGACCGGCACGAAGTAATTCCCGATTTAATTGCCGACCGTCCGGCAGGACGACTTCTGCCACAAGCCGTTGATAGCGATCAATATCTCTGATCCGTATGAGCACCACCTTTTGAAAACAGGCGTCACTGGTAAATTGTTTGGCGCGCGTACCATATGCCTGTTT
>JAAYJI010000124.1 GCA_012523015.1 Candidatus Hydrogenedentota bacterium | reverse complement strand
TCGCTATGTCCCATCAAAAAGAAGAGATTACAGACGAAATTTTAATAAATTTGCGAAAAATTACGCAGGCAATGAGTATTCATTCCCGAGCACTCCACCGACAACACGCTATTACTGCGCCGCAGCTGGTCGTTTTGCGGGAAATTCAAAAGAATGGTAAAGAAATTAGCGTTGGGAAGCTTGCAAAACGAGTCAGCCTAAGTAACGCGACCCTTACAAGCCTGGTCGACCGTCTTGAACAGGCGGGTCATGTGCAGCGTTCTCGGAATGAGAAAGACCAGCGACAAATCTTCCTCACTCTAACTGACAAAGGTCTAGAAATCGTAAAAAAATCGCCCCCTTTGTTTCAAGAGCGCTTCCTTCATTTTCTTGACGATATGGACGAAGACGAACAGATTAAAGTGCGTTCGGTGTTGTCGAAACTTGCCGCAGTGATGAATCATGATCAAAGCCCTAGCTTGGATGAATCGCTTAGAATGGATTTATCTGTTCCGGATGGTGTTGTTGCCTCTGTCCAGATGTTGCTCCACACGACTTTAGAGGAATCAATTGAATCAAAAGAGAAGAAAACACTAGAATCCGGCATTTATATTGCCCGTCATGAAAGAGACTTTCCGCTTTCCCTATCACGTCACGACTTGGCGTTATTTTTACATGAGCATCTCAAACCTTATGAAGACAGCGTCGATGATATCAGCGCAGGTTTGGATTATGCGTTGAATAATGATTCAAATCGGAAAGGTTTTGTTTTACTCCTTTATGAAGAGCAAATCCTTCACGGAGCTTTGGTGATGCTGGACACAGGAATGACCGGTTATGTACCTGAGCATTTATTATTGTTTGTGGCGGTACATAAAGCAGCCCGCGGCAGGGGATTAGGGGCGCAACTGATTCGACGTGCTCAAGCAACATGCGCCGGAAATATTAAGCTGCATGTGGAATATGATAACCCTGCCCGTCGTCTATACAAACGCTTGGGTTTTGAAAGCAACTACGCAGAAATGAGATGGACTCGTGAATCAGCTTCTTATTAATTATGATGCATTATTACATAATTACCTTGCTATTGAAGGGCTTATGCGCCAACACCGCAGCCAGTGGACGCTGGTTACAAAAGTACTTTGTGGAAACCGTCAGGTTTTGAAGGCCCTCGCTGCCATGGGTATGAACAGCGTGGGGGATTCACGCCTTTCCAATCTGAAGACCATCCAAAAGGATGTTCCCGACGTGACCTCTTGGTATTTGCGCGTGCCCAGCCCTTCGGCCATTGATCAAGTGGCGACTCTCTCTGATGTTAGTCTGAATAGCGAAATAACAACTATTCAAGCGTTAAACGACGCGGCCGGCCGCAATCAACGCAAGCACCAAGTCGTTATCATGATTGAGCTTGGAGATTTGCGTGAAGGTATCTTACCCGGATCACTTATTAATTTTTATAAGTCTGTCTTCACATTGCCTCATATTGAGGTGCTTGGGGTTGGGGCAAATTTGGGTTGTCTGGCCGGTGTCGTGCCCAATGTGGATCAGCTCATGCAATTGGTTCTCTATCGTGAATTGCTGGAGCTTAAATTCAATTGTAAATTACCGATTATCTCCGCAGGAACGAGCGCTGCACTTCCGTTGCTTATGGAAGGAAAAATGCCTAAAGGCATTAATCATTTCAGGATTGGGGAAGCACTGTTCCTAGGAACCAATTTGGTTCAAGGGGGTACGCTCCCGTCGTTTCGGAATGATGTCTTTCTCTTGGACGCGGAGATTGCCGAACTCAAGGAAAAAAGTTTGCAACCCTCCCAAGAAACCGGTGGGATAGAACCTTTTGCAACGATACAAAATACCGGCGATAATCAGGTAGGGCAGCGAGGCTACCGCGCTTTGGTGGGCGTTGGTCAATTGGATGTTGAAATATCCGGATTGACTCCCGTTAATCCCGAGTATACATTAGCCGGCGCCAGCAGTGATCTTACTGTGGTAAATCTCGGAGACCATGATGACGGGCTAAAAATTGGGGACAGCATTCAATTTAGATTGGATTATGCCGCGTTGTTACGCCTCATGAATAGCCGTTACATCGATAAAGTTCCCTTACGATCCGTAGATGACTTTTGTGAAGAAATGGGAGCGTGCGTTCAGCTGCAAAATGGTGTCGCGGCACTATGATTGAAAACAACTGGGTTTTCTTCTAATACTCTCATGGTAGAAAAGAATCTGGCGGCGGTGCAACAAGCGCCCCTTTCCACACCCAAGACTACCCACGCATATCTGTGAAATATCTGGCCTACCTATTCCGCCCACCACGTCGACTTATATAAGAAAACCGGTGACCGAAAAGAAATCCGATCACCGGTCTTTTAAAAGTACTGTTTCCTATGTTATTCGTTCGTCACGGGTATAAGAGACCCGGCTTCCCAACAAAGTTCGCCTTTACTAAAGTTCTGACCGAAGCCTGTTTGCGTTGTGCCCGGTTTATAAATACGGTAAACGCTGAGAAAAGCACGACCATAGGCATTAGGATTAGACGTACACCTAAAATCCGGGGAAAGAAGCCAGCGATATTTCTTGTCTTTATACGGCAATTCATCCAGGGCCGTAGGATTTTGTGAATTGAAGTCTTTTTGTTCTAGTTTCACACAACGGACACGACCCCATCCTTGTTTGCGCCCGCCGCCCAGACGCATTCGGTTCAAAATATTCTGATGCACTTTTTCGTCTGGTTCCACGTCTAATTCTTCGATGCGTTTTGGCAGAAGAAACTGTCCCTTAAGATAAACAGGCTTAAAGCTTTTATCCTCGCTGAGATATTGGTGGGTGATAAGATCCGTGGCGTGGAGCGTTTCGTTGATATCTTTATGCAATGGGCTATAAGCCGTGCTGGTCACGGTAAAGCTCAGTAGTTGACGCAACTCAGCCTCTGTTTTTTCAGTCGAGCCGTTGACCCATATTCGTTCATTTGTTTCAAGATCATATCGAGGGCGCCACACGGTCTTACACTCATCTGTGGAAAGGAACAAAGAGCTGAAAATATTTCTATATTGTTCGAAATCACCACACTGGCCCGGATTTATTGGCTCACCCTTATGGATGGCACAACCATAATCACGTCCCCATTGACCCAGTTCTTGGGTTACCTTCGTGAACGTCTCTTTGTTTTGTTTTCCATAATAGCTTACCAAGCTGTTTGTGAAGGCGCCGCGGAATACGCGGTTCGGTACATAAAGGTCTGTCTTCTCGACCATACCTAAATTACCGATCCCCACTTGCAGCGGGCTAAGCAATTCTAAGCTTATTTCCCAGCAGTTAAGTTGATTATCGTTTCCCATGGGCTTCCTCCTCAGTTTTCTTCGCCGGAACGTGTTTTGGCCGCGTGTCGGGCATAGGTCAACGTAAGACTGATCAAATCTTTGGCTATAAACATGGTACGTAGATCTATGGTAAAGACGCTTCTCACCGTATCAAGGGCATCTTTCTTATTATTACTCCAAATAGATTCGTTATTTTCTAATTGTTTGGGACAATATTTGTCTTTAAAAAGGTTTTGGATTCCTACTCCAAGTGTGCGGCGTTCGTCAGCTTTTTGATAGAGCCAAAGGAAGAGTGCATAAATCCCTTGTTCATGGAGAATATTTAAAGCCGTAGAAAGTGTTTTTTCTTCGACCTTCGCGTCTAAACCAATTTGTTGACCATATTTAGCAGCGAGATAATCAAGGTTGATCATAATAGGATTCCTTTATTGTTTATTGGCCCGGGGATTAATATCAAGACATCCGAAACCGCGTGTAGTCATACCGCCCAGCCCGATAAATTTGATACCGTCAAAACTGTATTCTTCGATCATGTCTGTCGCCGAAGGAGGGCTCTCTTCGCCATTGTTCCATTGGATTCTACTCCAGCGTCCATAATAATCATGTTCGACAATATCGAAAGAGAAAATCGCGCCTCGAGGTATTGCTTCAAAAGTGAATAGGCCGCCGTCACTGGCCGCACCGGTTTCAGGATCAATAACAACAGAAGTGCGCACTTCCATATTGTCATTAACCAATTGACTGAAAAGCCATTCAGCTACCACCACAAAACGCGAAGCACAGTTTTCTTCAATGCCGGCTTTTTTAAGTTCGTCTACAGAGCTAAAGGTATTTTTGTTCTTATCCAAAAGAACCCAGCCGAAATTGACTTTTTCTGCTGTTGCAGTAAAATCTTCAAACCCTTTCGGTAAGGTAAATGTATCTTCATCGAAATCGCCGCCATCGCCAATTCCTAGAATGTTATGAAGGCGACTGGGAGAGGTGAGCCAGACTGGACCATTTGCAGTATTCACGGGGCTTGCCAACAATTGCGCATCGCTAAAGTGAAGCAATCCTTGTGCAGAACCTTTGCCGCTCTCCTCATCTTGGGGCGTATAGCCAAAGGCAACGCAGATGGGGCATACCTCATGGTCATGGTTTTTATGTCTAGATCCCTGAGTAGAAGCACATATTTCTTCCTTTATATTTTTATCACGGAGCGTAAAATCAGCAAAATATTTTAATGTTCCCGATAGACTGGTTCCGGGGATATAAGGTACTTTGGATACCGGTTCGCGAACCACCGTCATGTCAACCCGGCCAAGCCGTTGACCACCTGTTCCCACATGAATTGGCTCTAAAGCAATTGCAAAATATTGTTTGGGTTTGTTTATCATTTCTTTTCCCTTTCGATGGTTATTTATTTTCCAAGTGTTTATACAAATCGATTACATCCAACAGAAGGCCGTTCCACGCAGCCCGTAAAAGCACCGCCTCATCTGAATTGTCCGCGTCACTTTCATTCTTTTTATTGAGTTTTCCAAAGGCGTTGGGAGAAAATAAAACCAACCGGCAAAATGCTTTCGATGTTTCGGGATCCTTCCACCATTTTTCTCTCCAAAGCAGCATTTTTTCTACCAACAGTCCTTCGATTGCACTTACTTGGCTTATATGCAGTGTTGTAAGTAATTTCCAAAGGCGGTCAAAGTCACGTACGGTGCCCACGGGGTAGGATGGTCGTTCGCCAAGGATGTGATGGGCCCGTCCCTTGGACGAAAAAGCATTTCGCGTTTGGGCCGATTCCGCCAAAATAAAATCAAAGAAACCCTCCTGAACAAGAATCGTATGTTCTTTACCTATTTTCGTTAAGGCTTCGCTCGTATATGCTTCGTCTTTTTTTGTTGAGGGTGTGTTGGATTCGTTTTTAGGATCTTTTAGACATTTAAATTGACAGTGAAAGTTATCATTTTTACGAATTTTGTCATTGCTGCGTTTATTATATATTTCCCATTCTACCCAAGAAGCAGGCATGCCTTTATTCATAATTCTTGAAAGATTACTATCGACTTCAGAAAGGTAGAGTGTTGTAAATTGGGGATTATCGTTGATCTTTTTCTGCACCCGATAGGTTTTCATACCTGAACCATTATTTGTTTTGTTTGCGGGGGTATTCATAAAAGTTTTACGCATTCCTCGAGCGGTCTCCATCACGACATAAAGAGGAAATTTCTTATAGAAGTAAATGCAACCTATAGAAAAAGGTAGGCAATCACGAAATTTACCAAAGCGCTTTTCATATTCGTCATAGATGGCGGTCATTACTTTGCTAGCTCTGCTGCCACGGATGACAAATTCCATACGCTCAGGGGTAGATCTCATAGACGTGATTGGGAAGACAATAGGATTTTCTTTTTCCGTTTCTCTGTTTTCTGTTCTGTTCCTGAGTTTATCTTCTCCGGCAATCCTATCACGACAATATTCAAGAAACTCTTGCAGACCCTCCCACGAACGATATAAACGACCTGCGCTGGGATTTTTTTTCCCTTTTCCATTCCAACATACTTTGTCAAAAATTGTTCCGGTATATAGGGGGGTTAAATTGAATCCCATATAAATTAAAGCAAGTCTGCTTTCATTGCTTTTCTTTGGAATTAAAGACTCTAGTTCAGAGGTTAAGTGTTTTACCGAAGGTTCTCTTGATTCATGTCGTCGATAATGACAAGCGATACAAAGGTGTTCTCGTTGTGCCGATTGATTGGCATAGCGAATACGACAAACGTCACACCGCCCTTTGCCTGTCACGGTTTCTTGTGTTAAGTACAACGCTTCTTGTTTACAAATAGCTGTGGTATTTAAAAGAGATTTACTCCGACTCAAAAGACGTTTAGTTACACCGTCCAATTCTTTATAACTGGTCTTATCGTCATCTTTTGTGACAAAAGTGACTGCAAAAGGTAATTCACAGAACTCGAAGATTTTTTCATCTCCGCGTGATTCGTTTGCTGACAATTCTCTTGTTATAAATTGTTTTATTTTGGTTTTTAATGTATTTTCGAAGTTTTCTTGAATGTTTTCGGGAAATATAGATTCCCCCTTTTCATCAAACCATGTTCCTAGCTGTGGAATGAGGAAAAGTTGTCGTTCTTGATCTCTATAACTTTCATTTCCTACAAGCAACTCTGTTTCTACAAATCGTTTTAGTCTCTTTTGTAGGCATGTGACGTGCGCCGCCATACCCATAATATCACCAACTTTTACCGCTGTAGACCAAAGGTATTCGCGATCGAAAGTTACCTTCATGAAAGTAAAATCAGTATAGTTTTTGTTTGTCCAGTGTTTCTCCGATTCTTCTTTTTCTTTATAAGAATGACTTCGAACAGGAAGTTTATAGTTCGTCGTAGCTGAACAACTTGGTAGAGAAGTCTCAAGCAAAACCTTGGCTAGTAAAGCTTTTGTCATAGAGGCAACTGAATAGGAATGGGCCCACAAAGTTACATCATTGCAGGGATACCGAGTTTCTCCTAAACCCCTACTATAAATGGGTTTTAACTCTTTCAAAATATTGTGTCTTGTTTTATCGGGTTTATCGAGAAATTGTGAAATATATTTCTTTATAACTGCGACAGCCCCGTCAAAATTAGGAATACATTTACCTGTTTTTTCTTTTGTAGAGTCAATTGGATCATTTTCAATTCCAAAGTCGTTATATCCAAAAGGACTGTCAATATAAAAGATACCTTTCTGTTCCGATCTGGCATTGTTTTTGTCTAACTCAGAGTCTATTCCATCGCACCCTCCCAGCCCTGCACTGGTCAGGTATGTCAATAGAGACTTCGGCTCATCTTCTTTGTCGTGATGGTAGATAAAAGCATCATTCACATCAATTGTAGCGGGGAATAGAAGTGTAAACTCATAGCCTGTTTCTTTATTAATTGAAATAATAGGATTAATACCCTCTTTTTCTAAAGTTACGGGTATGGATTTAAGACGGTCCATCAATCCAATTTGTTCTAAAACTTTTATTTTTATTTTAGAGCCATCAGTATGATTAAAAGAATTGTTTTGGCTCTCTTCTTTTGATTGGTTATTTAGGTTTTTATAAAAGTCGGGGTGAAGTTTATCTAAATCATGCAGAAATGCGCCCAACTCTGCAGCAAGGATGGCTTTTTTGTTGTTTTTTAAAATTTCTAACATACTCATTGGTTGCCCTCCTCAATACAATGCTTCTCTATGTTTTCTGTTGCCGTCTTAAAAGTGTCATAGATCCATAGGCTAGTTAGGTATTTGGGATTCGACTCCCATGCTTTTTTCTCTTGCTCCCACAAATCATGTTTCTGTTTGATCTTTTGGTATTCTTTCAGTTCTTTTTGGTACTCTTGAAACTCAGAACTTTTTTGCTTTTCTAGATATTGTTTGCATTTATCCCACTCTTCTCCCGCCCTATCATTTCCTTTCCACTTTTTTAGTTTATTTCCTTTCCATTGTTTTTTTTCACACAGTATTTCAAAAGTTTTCTCTCGGGGGCAGATGAGTTCCCCATCTTTGACGAGATCTTCAAAAAAATCAGATGGATGTTTTGTGATATTTTTTGCCTTCGGTGCTGTCCCCGGTTTTTCCGGTTCATCTTCCGGAAAGGGTCGGCACAGTTCGCTTTGGTGTCCAGTTTTTCCTAAGTCAATGGATGCGCCAGTTTTGATCTTTATTTGAGTTAACTTTCCCAAACCGTATCCTATACTGCGTTTCGCGGAAATTCCCAAGTCTGTCAATAAGAACTCCAGTGATTTCAACAGCAATAGGGCTGCTTGAATACCTTGTTTGTGGTCGTTTTCAGTTTTAGAAAAAATGAAGACGCTTGTTTGTGCGGTTGCTCCTTGTGGCACTATTTCAAATCCTACAGGATGATCTGCAACGCCGCGTTTGCGATCATGGGGACTGATTATATCAGAGGAAATTTTGTCGAAAATCACATTGTCGAATTTGACCTTTCCTTGATTCCCTGAGTTGCCACTATCGTTGGCGTCTCCAAAACAAAAGTTAATTAAATCAGCATAGTTGGAGAAGTCATTTTTGAAAAAAGCTGAAGCGTGACGTAAAACACCCTTGAATCCCGAGGCTTTAAACATTGGTTTTCCAGTGAGTCGATCTCTCGAAAGGGGATTATCCAAAACATCAAAATTGCTTTCAACGCGTGAAAACCAAGGTGTGGTAAGTTCCCATTTAAATTCCATGGAAATGCTATATTTCCAAGGTAAGGTGCAATTTCTTAAAAAAAGATTTTGACAATCAAAACAATCGAGCTTAGTATTCGGTTGATCGGGTGTTGCCAGTGCCTTCTGCTTGGCGTCATCTTTATTCTCATCAAGTATAACTTGCAGTGTGAGTTTGCTTCTTTTCAGAATACGATTTTCTTCATACCCGCCTGTTTTTAGATATGCCCAAAAATCAAATGTCATTTTTCTATCCTCCTAGAGCCTGGTGCACGTTTTCTTAAGTCTTTTTCAAATTCAGTGATTACAAAGTTTTTAATTTTATCCTTATCCCAATTATAGACTTTGCCATCATACATGCCTTTTTCCGGGATGTGGCCGAATAATTTAATTTTTGATTGGTTTCCGTCTTTGTAAACATGAGATACCCCGATCAAACCTGCCTGTTTGTCTTTATCAGAGGCCTCATCTCTGCCAAACAATGCTCTGGTAAAGGCGATGGCTTCTTTCCAAAGTACTGTATTCCATTTTCCTTGGAGCCTAATAGAGCGCCATTCATTTGTAATGGGCAAGCCTTTTTGTTGAGAATAAGATGGGCTTCCAAAAAACTTTATTTGTCTTCTTAAAGCATATTGCAAACCAAAACCCACACATTTAAATCTGTCTCTACATTCTTCGTCTCTAGGCCATTTAAAACCTAATTCATTATTTGAAATCTCAAATTCTGCGCCTTACCCCATTCTTAGACCACGGACCGCCAAATTTAAGGTGGAATCTGTGTCTCCTGTTTGCGTGACATGAGGGCCTTGGCTGTCCTCCCTTGCAATGCCTTCGCGGAGCGTAGCCCGTCCC
>JAAYJI010000123.1 GCA_012523015.1 Candidatus Hydrogenedentota bacterium | reverse complement strand
GAGGTTTCATAATGGTCACGCCCTGTGTATTGCGCCCAATTGTGCGGACTTCTGCCACTTGGACGCGTATGACGTTGCCGTCCGTACTAATCAGCATGATTTCATCATCGTCATCAACGGTCAACATGGACACCACATTACCATTGCGTTCGTTGGTTTTTATGTTGATGATTCCTTTACCGCTCCGTGATTGCAGGCGATATTCTCCTACTTGCGTCCGTTTTCCAAAGCCGTTTTCTGTAATGCTTAATACGGTTTGGTCATCTGCTGCAATGGACACGCCCACCACATAATCTTCAGGGCTCAGTCTGATCCCTAGGACGCCGCGTGAAGTGCGGCCCGTGGGGCGTACATCCGTTTCGGGGAAGCGGATGGCTTGCCCCCGATGGGTTGCAATAAGAATATTATCTTTTCCGCTGGTAAGAAGCGTTTCCCAAAGCATGTCCCCTTCCGCCAGATTGATGGCAATAATACCATTGCTTCGGGGATTTCTAAAAGACTTAAGGGTCGTCTTCTTGATGGTTCCCTTTTGGGTAACCATACAGATAAAGCGCCCCTTCTCATTCAAATCCTGCACGGGCAGGAGCGTTGTAACCCGTTCTTCCGGCGAGAGATTAAGAAGATTGACAATAGCACGGCCTCGAGCAGTGCGCCCGGCTCTGGGTAAGTCATAAACTTTTCGCCAGTAGACCCGTCCCAGATTCGTGAAGAAGAGCATATACTGGTGCGCAGACGCAATAAATAGATCCCTTACGAAGTCATCTTCTTTGGTGTCCATACCGGCGACACCTCGACCGCCACGCCGTTGTTTACGGTACGTCGTCACGGGCAGACGTTTGATGTAGCCTTCGTTGGAAACCGTTACGACCATATTTTCGTCGGCAATAAGATCTTCAAGTTGGACTTCTCCAACCTCATTGAGAATCTCCGTGCGGCGGCTGTCGCCATAGTCGTTTTTGATCTTTTCCACTTCTTTGCGCACTTCATCAAGAATGGTTTGTTCGCTGGAGAGGATGTGTCGCAAGCGTTCAATCTCCTGGAGCAAATCGCGGTATTCTTGTTCGAGTGTGGAACGTTCAAGACCGGTCAATCTGCGCAACCGCATGGCAAGAATTGCGTTCGCTTGGGCTTCTGAAAAGTCAAAGCGTTCCATGAGATTCTTTTGTGCGTTTTCCGAATCGGCAGATTGCCGTATAATTTGAATGACCTCGTCGATGTTGTCGATGGCTTTGAGCAGCCCTTCCACGATGTGGGCGCGCTGTTCGGCTTTCGCCAGTTCAAAACGTGTCCGCCGCTCAATAATTTCCGCACGATGTTGGATAAAGTAATAGAGGACTTCTTTTAGATTAAGTACCCGCGGGGTATTATTGACCAAGGCGAGCATGATAATGCTTGCCGTTGCCTGTAACTGCGTGTTTTTGTACAGTTGATTCAGGATGACTTCGGGCTCTTCGCCTTTACGCAATTCGATGACTACGCGCATGCCGTCTTTGTCTGACTCGTCGCGCAGATCGGTAATCCCCTCAATGGTTTTCGTTTGCACCAATTGAGCAATCTTTTCAATAAGATTGCTCTTATTGACTTGATAGGGGATTTCCTGAATGATGAGCCGTGCACGACCCGTATTTTTTTGCGTTTCGATGGCAACTTTCGCGCGCACCGTAACGCGGCCCCGACCGGTCGTATACGCTTCATGAATACCGGCACGCCCGCAAATGATCCCGCCCGTCGGAAAATCCGGCCCTTGAATAAAACGCATCAGGTCGATGGGCTTGGCTTCGGGATGATCCAGTTGATATAAGATCGCATCGCATACTTCAGTTAGATTGTGGGGCGGGCAGCTAGTTGCCATACCAACGGCAATACCATAGGATCCGTTGATCAGCAGATTGGGCAAGGTCGCGGGCAGAATAGCCGGTTCCATTTCCCTGCCGTCATAGTTGGGCACCATGTCGACAGTTTGCTTCTCAATATCATTGAGCATCAGCGCTGTAATGGCTTCCATACGCGCTTCGGTGTATCGCATCGCCGCTGCACTGTCCCCGTCAATAGAGCCGAAGTTTCCTTGACCGTCGACAAGGGGATACCGCATATTCCAATCTTGCGCGAGACGCACAAGCGTATCATAAATGGAAGAGTCACCATGAGGATGGTATTTTCCCATGGTATCACCGACGATAGCCGCACATTTGCGGAAGGGTCGTGCCTTTGAAAGATTTAAATTGTGCATGGCGTACAACACACGCCGATGCACCGGTTTCAGTCCATCACGAATATCAGGAAGTGCCCGGCTTACAATCACACTCATGGAATAATCCAGAAATGATTGCTTCAGTTCCTGTTCAATGGTAATCGGTTTAAGACGATCGTTAGCTTCCATTACTTAGCTTTTCTTTCTGCGCGGGTTAGATTTTGTATCTCTGTTTAAGAATTAAAAGGGCAGGCGTTTAAACATCCAAGTTCTGTACTTCAGCGGCATGTTTTTCGATGAAGTCTTTTCGCGGTTCCACGAGTTCGCCCATCAACATGGTGAACATATCATCTGCCACCGCTTCATCTTCTGCAGTAACAGCAAGCAATACCCGGTTTTGCGGATCCATGGTCGTTTCCAAAAGTTGATCCGCATTCATTTCGCCCAAGCCCTTGTAGCGCTGCACATTCAGTCCTTTGCGCCCTGTTTCAAGCAAGAAGTCTTTGACCTCTAAAAGCACGTTCGACTCGAAGAGCGTCGCCTTCTGCTCATCGCTCTGCGTGGAAACCGTGTACACGGGATCTTCAACGCCATTGCTGGAGTCGGCATAACTGAGCAAGGCAGAAAATTCATGGCTTTTCAGAAAAGCCAAATCCACCTGATCTTTTCTTCTAATGACCTGATGTTTCGCCTTGCCGTTGCTGTTTTCGTCGTGATGCTCATCCAACTCGCGCTGCGCCTCAAGGGTGTTGATCACTTCCACTCCCTCGCCGAAAAGCGCAGTCAGTTGGCTATACGTGAGTGACGCAGGGTTTAAATAAGATTCTCGGGGCAGTGCCAAACATTTCATCAGCGCTTCTCTCGTAACGCCGTAGACACGGAAGGCACGACCGATGAGCCGTTCTCGGTCTTGAGCATTGCGAATCGCCTTGATAAGCTGTTCCGTTTCGATCGGCGCACTGTCGCCGTTATTTTTCTTTTGAACAGAAACATTGTCTAACGCGAGTTCATAAAGAAAATCTTCGTATTCCGTTTCTGTATTCACATAACGCTCTTTTTTCCCTTTGCGGATTTGGTAGAGAGGCGGTTGCGCAATAAACAAATGTCCTCTCCGAATCAGCTCGGGCATTTGACGGAAAAAGAAGGTCAACAACAAGGTGCGTATATGGGCACCGTCAACGTCAGCATCTGTCATAATGATAATTTTATGATAGCGGAGCTTACTGGCATCAAAATCATCTTTGCCAAAGCCTGCGCCGATAGCCGTGATCAAGGAACGGATTTCGTTGTTGCCCAACATCTTATCTTCCCGCGCCTTTTCAACGTTCAACACCTTGCCGCGCAGCGGTAAGATCGCTTGATACCGGCGATCACGCCCCTGCTTAGCAGAGCCGCCCGCACTATCACCCTCAACAATGAACAACTCACATAATTGCGGATCCCGTTCTGAGCAATCCGCCAGTTTCGCCGCTTGTCCCAGCGAATCTAAAGCGCCTTTTCTGCGGGTGAGTTCGCGCGCTTTACGCGCCGCTTCCCGTGCCCGAGCCGCTTCCAGCGTTTTGTTGATGACGCGGTTGGCAACGCTAGGGTTCTCTTCAAAATAAGTTTGCAGCCCCTCGTAGACAAGGGAATTAACAATACCTTGTACGTCGCTGTTACCCAGCTTTGTTTTGGTTTGTCCTTCGAATTGCGGGTTACGCAGACGCACCGATATAATCGCTGTCAATCCCTCTCGGGTATCATCACCGGAAATCGCAGCATTGCTCTTTTTGAAGAGATTGTTTTTCCGCGCATAGTCGTTGAGACTTTTGGTGAGAGCAGCGCGAAATCCGCTTAGATGCGTACCGCCTTCATGGGTATTAATGTTGTTCGCAAAGCTGGCGGTGACTTCGCTGTAGGCGCCCGTGTACTGCAAGGACACCTCCACCTCTACATCTTCTTTTGCCAGCTCCATATAAATAGGCGTGCGATGGAGCAGTTCTTTGTTGCGGTTCAAATATTTTACATACTCAATAATTCCGCCCTTGTACTGCATGACAATCGCTTCATCATCGGTACGCTCATCTTCAAAAACAATTTTTAAGCCTTTGTTAAGGAAGGCCAATTCACGTAAGCGGCTCAACAAAATTTCAGCGTTATAGGTGGTCTCTTCAAAGATGTCTTTATCGGGAAGAAAAGTAACTTTGGTACCGGTGCCCTTGGTATGCCCACGCTTTTCCAGAGGCCCCTTGGGTTTGCCCCGGGCAAAGGCAATAAAATGGACGTGAGAATCCCGTTTTACCTCGACCTCAAGCCATGCAGATAAAGCGTTCACACACGATACGCCGACGCCGTGCAGCCCGCCCGACACCTTGTACATATTACTGTCGAATTTACCGCCCGCGTGCAACACGGTGAGCGCCACTTCTAAAGCGCTTTTCTTTTTATACTTGGGATCAGGGCTCATCCCAACCGGGATGCCCCGCCCGTTATCTTCAACAGAAATACTGTTATCGATATGTACGGTGACTGTAATTTGGGAACAATATCCGGCGAGAGCTTCATCAATACTATTGTCTACAACTTCATAAACCAGATGATGAAGACCGCGCGTAGAAACGTCTCCAATATACATAGCGGGGCGTTTCCGCACCGCCTCCAATCCTTCCAGAACTCGTATAGCTCCGGCATCATATTCATTCGTTGTCATGGTGGATTTCCTCTTCATACACTCCACACGGGGAGTATAAATTTGAATGAGATCATTATAACATAAGCATTATTTTTAAACAAGTGAAAAACTCTATATTTTGATGAAAACACACATTTTAACACTGTATATTGTGGTCAAAGAGCTTTTTTGAACACTTATTTTGGAGAAGTCAGAAAGCCCTTTATTTTTTTTGAAATCCACACTTGCAACGCCCCCTTCTTTGTGGTATACTCATACCCCGTATGGGTATGATGAACGGAGTAAAAAAAGAATGAAAAAAAATCCTGAAGTGACAAGAAAAGAGTTGCTCGCCAGACTAAGCAAGGTCGAAGGGCAGGTGCGAGGCGTCATGAAAATGATAGAAAATGAACGCAAATGCAGTGACGTGCTGCGGCAGATTGCCGCCACAGACGGCGCTCTACGCGCTGCGGCAAAAATCATCGTAACCCAGCACATGGATCTCTGCCTTCATGATAACTTTGGGGTTGACGATTCGGGAAGAAAAATGCTCAAGGAAGTATTAGAGGCATTCGGGCGTTTCGGATAAAAGTCCAGATAAAAACAACAACACCGACGGAAAGACAAGGAGATAGTTATGGCTAAGAAAATCGTGATCGTGGGCGGCGTAGCAGGAGGCATGAGTTGTGCCGCCCGCATTAAACGCTTGGATGAGTCAACAGAAGTGACCGTCTTTGAAAAAGGCGAAGCCGTTTCTTTTGCTAATTGCGGACTGCCTTATTATGTGGGCGGCGTTATTTCCAATCGTGCGGATATGATTGTTCAGAGTGCAACCACCCTGAAGGGGCGGTATGGGCTCGATATTAAGACCGGTCATGAAGTGACACGTATCGATCCCGTCAACAAAGAAGTGGAAGTGACAGATCTCAAAGAGGGCAAGTCTTTTAAACAGCCCTACGATGAACTTGTGCTGGCGACAGGTGCCGAACCGATACGCCCCAATATTCCCGGCGTAAAGGGATCCAATGTCTACACGCTCAACAACCTCAATGATATGGACGGAATCAAAGAGAAAGCCCAAACCGCATCCAAAGCCTGTGTTATAGGCGCCGGCTTCATTGGTCTTGAACTGGCAGAAAATCTGCGTATGCTCGGGCTGGATGTGGTCCTTGTCGAAATGCTGGATCAGATTTTGCCGCCCCTTGATCCTGAAATGACGATTCCTCTCCTCCAAGAATTGCAGATGAACAGCATTGACGTGCGCCTTAAGTCTACGGTCACGGCCATTGATGATAAGGGTGTCACCCTCCAGGACGGCACAAAAGTCGAAGCCGATTTAGTTTGTTTGTGTGCCGGCGTTGCGCCTCGCTCCGCCCTAGCGCGTGAAGCAGGGCTCACCGTGGGACCACGGGGACACATCGTCGTGAACACCCGTATGCAGAGCAGCGATGCCTCTGTTTATGCCGTAGGCGACGCCGTCCAGACCTGCGACCGCCTCACAGGCGAAGATTGTTCCGTACCTCTTGCAGGCCCCGCCAACCGACAGGGCAGAATCGCCGCAGATAATATTTGCGGACGCTCTTCCGTCTATCCCGGTGTATTAGGCACCTCTATTGTCAAAATATTTAATCAATCCGCTGCCTCTACCGGCTGGAGTGAAAAGCGGCTTAGCCGCGCCGGCAAAGCTTATTTCAGGGTTTATATTCACCCCATGCAGCATGCGAAATATTATCCGGGCGCTGTCCCTGTTTCCATCAAAGGACTGTTCAGCCCTGAAGGCGTCCTTCTCGGCGCGCAAGTCGTCGGTCCCGATGATGTGAATGCTGCCGTTGACGTATTGGCTATTGCAGTCACCCAAAAGATGACCGCCTCAGACCTCGAAAACCTAGAGCTCGCCTATTCCCCTCAATATGATTCTGCAAAGAGCATGATCAACATGCTGGGGTTCACAGCGCAAAATATAATAAATGGCGATGTGGTCATGATTGAGCCTGATCAATTGGATCAGGAAGATCTCTATTGGCTGGATGTCCGTATGCCCGAAGAGGCAGAATGCGGCGTGATCCCCGGCACGACGATTATCCCCATGGAAGAATTGCGCTATCGCTATGACGAATTACCGCGCGACAAAAAAATTGGCGCATACTGCACCGTTGGATTGCGCGGCTATTTGGCCTATCGCCAATTGATACAAGCGGGCTTTGATGTCGTTGCCCTCAACGGCGGCTATCGCACGTGGTGTTGGTTCCAGAATATGAATGGCGCACAAACAGGCATACCGTGCGCGTCTCTACCTGCCTGCGGTGAACCCTGCGACGGTATTATCCAAGATTCTCCGTCGAACACAATCACGCTGGATGTCAGCGGCTTGCAGTGTCCCGGCCCACTCGCACGGGTGAAACAAAGCATGACCGAAATGGCAGTGGGCGATATCCTTGAAGTAATCGCCACAGACGTCGGTTTCATGGCCGATATCCCCGCTTGGTGCAACAGTACAGGTAACAGCTTATTGGAAACACGGCCGGAAGGCAACAGTTACAAAGCGCGCATACGCAAGGGCAATTCCGTGCCCACTGTCGCGGCCGTGCAAAAGGCTGTTGCCCCTGATCCCGTTACCAAAAAAGGCAAAACCATCGTATGTTTCAGTGATGATCTCGATCGGGTCATGGCGACCTTTGTCATTGCCAATGGCGCGGCCGCCATGGACAGCGATGTGACCATCTTCTTCACCTTCTGGGGTATTAATGTATTGCGCAAAACCAAAGCGCCCCCCGTGTCCAAAGGACTGCTTGACCGCATGTTCGGCATGATGATGCCGAAAGGTCCGGGAAAACTGAGTCTTTCTAAGATGAACATGGGCGGTATGGGCAGCATGATGATGCGCCATGTCATGAAAAAGAAACAGGTCATGACACCGGAAGAGTTGGTTGCCGCAGCGCAAGCTTCAGGTGTTCGCCTCGTCGTATGTTCCATGAGTATGGATGTGATGGGCATCAAAAAAGAAGAGTTGATTGACGGCATTGAAATTGGCGGTGTAGGAGCCTTTTTAGGTCGTGCTGAACAGGCCGACGTGAACCTCTTCATTTAAGGAGGAAGGGCGCCCGCCGTGATCCTTCCCTGTTATTGTCATAGACACGTGCTCTTTTAAATAGGCACGTATTATCCGCACAGACACCCGGTGTTGTCGCAACCAACGGCAGCGCCGGGTGTTTTGCTATCCGCTCCGTTAGTCACTATTTCCCCAAAATAACGACCACGTGGAAAAGTCAAGCTAAAGATTTAGAGCTCTCGTTTTACGGTTGGACTTTCAATTTGCTGCGGGAGAAAAACTTCCAAAAAGACAAGTAGTTCCAAAAAGAAGGGGAGCTCTTTTCGACTTTAACTTGCGGTGCCGGTACCAGAGCGGGCGTGCTGGGGATATGACCCGTATAACGTTGGTACAGAATCAGTAATTCAGAGCGAAAAGAACGGACAGACGGAAAGCGTTTTTCAGGAGTAGGCGCCATAGCGCGATCCAAGAAGTCGTTCGCTTCCATGGGCAGTTCAGGACAGAAATCCGTGATACGCTGTCCCGGCTCGGGGCGGCGGCCAACCAACAATTCAAAGAACATCACCCCAAGAGGATAAATATCGGCACGATGATCAACGGTGGCTGCGTTCACTTGCTGTTCAGGAGCCATGTACGCGAGTTTTCCCAAATTCACACCGATCATGGTCAGATCTTTGAATTTGTCTTCGATCTTTGCCAATCCAAAATCTAAAATACGAATAGAACCATCCTTTGATACCATAATATTATCGGGGGACAGATCACGGTGGATCGTCAGATGATGCGCATGACTGAGGGCATCGCAGATGAGCGAGAGCACACGCACGACAGTGGCAACTTTTAATTTCCCACGCTGACCCAACCAACGGCGCAAACTTTTACCATTGACATATTCCATCACATAGAAAAGATTATCTTCCCACAAAAAAGCGTCAAAGACTTTAACAATGCCCGGGTGATGCAACTTATGCATGGTATTCACTTCTCGGACAAAACGAGCCCGAGCCGCGTTATTCGTTGCATAGTGTGCATGTAGTGTTTTTAAAGCAACTTCTTTGTTATTCGTTTGATCGGTGGCCAAAAAGACCTCGCCCATACCTCCCTTACCTAAGGATTTATTTAAAAGGTAGCGGTCTGCCACGGTCATGCCCTCATTAATCATTACCATTTTATTCTCTTTCTACAAGATGAATTTTGAGTATTTCTAGTAATGCCCTTTACATATTTGTATTTTACCAAAAACAACACAACAAATACAAATATTTATTCGTAGTTTTGTTAGATACACACCAACTTCCTTTTAAGGCAGGCATACTTCAACAGGAATTGATTCAAAAATTGAAAGTCCCCCGATGGCCGTCGCAGTGAAACGATTGTTGGAGTTACCTCCACACCTCTAGTTTACCATATATTTTAGTAACACGATTGACATTATATTTATTGCATGTCGCGTAATATTTAAAGCGATGCACAGACTCCCGTATCGGATTGCTTTGGATATCCAAGGATTGCTATGATGATCTTTATAAGAATCACCCCTGATTTGACCCTTTTACAAGGCAGGTGAATGCCCGCATTCTTAAAAGACAAGAACTTCATGTGTCAGAGAAAGGAATCCTATGAATCGCAGAGATTTTTTGGTGAGCTCAGGGCTTGCCGCCGCTGCCGGACTCTATGCCGGCGGAGCCAAGACTGCCCATGCCGGCGAATTCACCGGCAAAATTAAAAAAGCCGTAAAATATGGTATGGTCAAAGTCGGTAAAACGCCTTTAGAAAAGTTAAAACTCTTGAAAGACTTGGGCTACGACGGCGTAGAACCCAACTTTGGCGAAGTACCCATTGAAGAGCTTGCCAAAGCCAGTGAAGCGACCGGCTTGCCTGTTCACGGGATTGTAAAAGGCTGGTCTTTCGATGATATCAACACGTGCATTGATGAGGCGAAACTGATCGGCGCCACCTCTGTTCTTATCGTTGCGGGAAAAGTGGATGAAAAAATGCCCTATGCCCAAAACTATACGGAGACTATGGAAAAGATGAAGCGTGCCGGCGAACATGCCGCCAAACAGGAAATCCATTTGCTCGTTGAAAACGTCTGGAACAATTTCCTCATCAGCCCCCTCGAAATGGCGCAGTATATCGATGAAGTCGATAATCCTTGGGTAGGCTCCTATTTCGATATTGGCAACGTAGCACGCTTTGGCTGGCCCGAGCACTGGATCCCGGTTCTTGGCAGCCGCATCAAAAAATTAGACGTCAAAGAATTCAGCACCAAGAAAATGAATGATGAAGGCTTGTGGAAAGGCTTTGATGTAGAAATTGGCGATGGAACCATTAATTGGAAAGCAGTTCGCAAAGAATTGCGAGCCATCGGCTATGAAGGCTTTGCTACGGCAGAAGTCGGCGGCGGCGATGAAAAGCGCCTCGCAGATATTGCCGCGCGCATGGACAAGGTCCTTGATCTCTAATTATTAAAACACCTTTTTACTTGTACAAGCCCGTGGTCTTTGAGACTGCGGGCTTTTCCTTAGGGCAACGTACTCCCCGACACAGTCTTTATTTCTTTGCAGCACGCTCCCTATCCATGTAAAATATCCCCAGTGCGCCGTTATATCAATTTCACTGGAATCTTTTTTTATGCAGCTTCTTCCCGGACTCCATCAGCCAAACCATGAAAGAAATTCTTGAAAATGGGTATTATTGTTATTGAAGGCGGAGGAACCCATACGCGGGCGGCACAGTATGATGGACAGGGCAAGGTCGTGGCTGAGTGCAGCGGCGGCGCTTCCAACCCTGTATCCTTGGGAGTGTCCGCCTCAGTAGCTAGCATCGCAGGATTGGTTCAGGATTGCTGTGCTCCCACAGACTCCTCCGCTGACTTGCTCTTCGCCGCCCTTGCCGGCGCCGCCAATACAGCCATACAAGAAGCGGTCGCTGAAGGTCTTGCCGCCCTCTTGCCCGAAACAACCCTTTGGATCAGCACCGATCTGCATCCCCTCTTG
>JAAYJI010000122.1 GCA_012523015.1 Candidatus Hydrogenedentota bacterium | reverse complement strand
TGTTCTTCACTTTAGCTTTAATAATCGCTCTATATTGGAATTGCGTGACGAGATGCCGCTGCCGCTCCTCGCTGCCGCAGCGCCGGCACGCTGTGAAGAGGCGTCTGCTAAAGCCCTTTCTTGCGTCGTAGAGGATGATAAAAGTGTGTTCAACAAGTTTGTTACCGTCGCTGCGGATATGGCGCACTAGTCTTATACATGGTCGCCGCAAGAGTATTATCCGCCCTCGCAGATCCCGATGAACCTGAATGTAGTATTTCATCCCGTCGCGGCGGATTCGGTCAAGGCATATACCGTACACGGGCCTTGTGCGCCCGGAGCGTTGTCCGACCAACAGCCGCTGCTATTAACCGGTTCTTTTGATGAGGAAGGCGTTGTTGGGCTCCTGCTGTCCAATGGCCGAGCGTGGCGCCGTAGTTCCGAAAATTCCAATGAGATTGAAATCACGTTGGATATCGCCTTTCGTGGTGATGGACCCGTTACGATGCAGGGTTTTGTCTGCGCGGCGCACAGCGAAAAAGAATTGCTGCAATTTTTCCATACGATCCAAAACAAGTTGACGAGCAAGAACAGTGCGCCTTCACGTGCCGTGTCGACAACAAGCCGCTATGGGATGCGTGCCATGCTTCCTGCATTTCACGAAGCACGCATCGAAGGCATGGATTTCCCGCTCGCATGGCGGCACGCCGGCATGGATTTTGCCCAATGGCGTGTGGCGGCGCGTAACCGTTATTTGGATTCGCTTTTGCCAGCGCCTGAGTCAGCCCCCTTTGAAACAAAGCTTCTTGCTGTGGAAGATCGGGGCAGCTATGAAGCACGCAAACTCGCCTTGAACCTTTCCTGTGATGAACGGGTGACCGCCTATCTGTTGGTTCCCAAAGGAGCGGGGCCTTTCCCTGCCGTCCTCGCACTCCACGATCACGGCGCCCATTTTACCATTGGAAAAGAAAAAGTGATACGGCCTTTCAACGAAACCAAAGAACGGCTGGAAGATGCGCAACAGTGGGTTGAACAGTGTTACGGCGGTCGGTTCATTGGCGATGTGTTGGCGGACGAAGGCGATGTTGTTTTTGCCGCTGATGCGCTGTTTTGGGGGGATCGAGGCCGGCGCGAAGGGGTGCAGCACGAGGCACAACAGGAATTGGCAGCCAATATATTGCAATTGGGGCAATCTTGGGCGGGAATAATCACGTGGGATGATCTGCGATGCGCACGGTTCTTACAAAGCCTGCCCGAGGTCGTACCGGACCGCATCGGTGCTGTGGGTTTATCCATGGGCGCCCATCGCTGCTGGAATCTTTGCGCCGCCACAGATATTGTTAAGGTGGGCGCGGCCATCTGTTGGCTGGGCGATACGCCGACCCTCATGCGCGAAGGCAATAATCAAACGCGGGGCCAATCGGCCTTCACCATGACCCATCCGGGCTTGCGCAATTTTTTGGATTATCCCGACGTCGCATCCATAGCCTGTCCTAAACCCATGCTCTTTTACAACGGATCTCGCGACCCCTTATTTCCGGAGCCCGGCGTGACTGCTGCCTTTGACATTATAAAGGAGGTTTATGAGAGTCAAGGCGTGGCGGATCGTTTGGAAACGCGTGTTTGGGATGTGCCCCACGTATTTAATGTGGAAATGCAGCACGACGCCTTCGCGTGGTTAAATAAGCACTTAAAATAACTGAAACATGACAGTCTTCTCTAATCTGCGGTGAAGCGACTTTTTATTGTGTCCCCGTCACTTCCTCTGCCCTAAGGGTTGAACCACGTTCTTCAAGAGGATCAAAGGCCAAAGCGCCTGTAGGACACAAAACAACCACCTCCGCCCCGGAACGTGTCAATGCTTTTTCCAGGGATTCCTGAAAAGGAACCGTCACTTCCATGTTGAAACCGCGTCCGCTAAAGCTCAACCCCAGCGGTTCCAGATTGTCTTTGGTTCGTTCAACGCAGAGCCCGCATTTAATACATTTTCCGCTGTCGAACAGAATATCGTTGAACCGTTTCACGCTGTGCAGCGGCGGCCGTTCAGCGTTTCGAAACACTTTTGAGCGCGCGCCGTAGACCGTAGCATAATCTCGCAATTTGCACGATACAGGTTTGTGGCAATCGCAATGGAGGCACCGTTTCACCTCTTGCAGAGGATCTTGCGGATTGCGCGGGTAAGAGAGTGTCACCTCCTCCACTCTGTCTTTAACAAAAGTATCAATGTGCTTTGCGGAAACAGAGCCTAGGATGGACTGGTATACTTCCTTGGTTTGCAGAGGCTGCTCCGTGAGATGGGCGTGCACTTTTTCGGCACATGCTTTGCCTAATGCCACCGAGCGTACGGGAAGGCGATGCTTTTTAACATGAAATAAGAGTTTCTCCGGAGAAGGATCATAGGAGGAAGCGTTGACGACGGTATCGTAACCACTCATTAACGATTGGAGGGTGACAGCGATTCCCACTTCCGTATTCAAGAAAAAGACGACGCCCATTTCCTCTAAATAACTCAAATCGTTTTCCAAAGATTGCGGATCCAATTCCTCCTTCGTATAAGCGCGCAACGCTCCGCCCGCACGGGCAGCTTTGTCATAGACATGGCAAATATGTCCGTATTGCGTCAGGATGAAAGCGGCAGCAAGCCCCGCAGCACCCGACCCGATTATAGCGACTTTTTTACCAGAGGGTGCATCTTTAAAAGATGACAAGCTTTCCGTATCGGTGGACATGTCACCTAATTGTCCGTGCAGTTCGCGTATGGCGACGGCGTCGTCCAAGACGGCCCGTCTGCATCGCGCCTCACAGGGAGCTACACAAACCCAGCCCAACGTTGCCGGCAACACCAAGGCACGGCGCGCCATCTGCTGCGCTGTTGCCATGTCCCGTCGATCCATCGTGCGCAGCATGAGCGGAATATTTAACCCTGCGGGACAGGCCCGTTCGCAAGGCGCTTCACAATCACCCAAGTGTTCGCTCAACATCAGTTCGAGAACAGCCCTGCGTCCTTGTCGTACTCTTTCAGACTCCGTAAGGATATGCATGCCCTCTTCTGCGAGAGCGCTGCATGCAGGTATCAGACGGCCGGAAGTGCTGTCTTCGACCATGCAAATCCGACACGAACCTATGGGCGGCTTCGTATCGGCATGGCACAAGGTGGGGATGGTGATTCCCAATTGCGCCGCAGCTTCCAGTATGGTCGTCTCTTTCGGCACTTCAATGATATGGTCGTTAATCGTAATCGTGGGCATAAAATTAAGTCACCTCAACAGCATCAACAGGACAGACCACCCGGCAATTGTCACATTTTGTGCAGTGTTCTTGATCAATGACATGGAGCTCATAAGGCTTCATGGCAATGGCTTCGGGTGCGCAAACCTGTGCGCACTTGGTGCAGCCGATACAGGCGTCTGTAATATGGTAGGTAATGAGCGCTTTACACTTTGCCGCCGGGCAGCGCCCTTCAAGATGAGCTTCAAATTCTTCACGGAAATACCGTAAGGCGGTCAAGACCGGGTTGGGCGCTGTTTTTCCCAACCCGCGCAAGCTTTGTTCTTTCACTGTTTGAGTGAGTTCTTCCATCAATTCTAAATCGCCCTGTTGTCCTTCACCGAGGCATAGCCTGTCCAAAATTTCCAGCATACGTTTCGTACCTACCCGGCAAGGGGTGCATTTACCGCAGGATTCATGTTGCGTAAAGGAAAGAAAGTATTGGGTCATCTCGACCATACAATCATCTTCATCCAGTACGACGAAACCTCCTGAACCCATCATAGCGCCTGCTCCAAGGAGCGCTTCATAGTCTACGGGAGTGTCGCACAGGGAGGCGGGAATGCAGCCTCCGGAAGGACCGCCTATTTGTACCGCTTTCAAAGGGCGGCCGCCCGCCACGCCGCCGCCAATCTCATTCACAATCTCCCGTATGGTGCGGCCCATGGGCACTTCGATCAAACCGCCTCGCGCAATTTTCCCCGCCAACGAAAAAACTTTCGTACCCTTGCTGTGTTCGGTGCCTAAAGCGGCAAATGCCTTGCCGCCGTGTCGAAGAATCCAAGGTACAAGGGCAAAGGTCTCTGTGTTGTTGACCAAAGTTGGATGTCCGTGGAGACCGCGTTTTGCCGGATAGGGGGGACGCAGCGATGGCGCGCCGCGGCGTCCCTCAAGAGAAGCGATTAATGCCGTCTCCTCACCGCAGACAAAAGCGCCTGCCCCTTGTGCCACACGCAAGTGAAAGGAGCGCCCGCTTTTCAGAATATCGTCTCCAACAAACCCGGCTTCTTCACAAAAGGCGATCGCTTCGTTGACCCGCGACACCGCCAAGGGATATTCAGCACGAATATAGAAAATGCCTTCTTCGGCGCCCGTCGCCAAACCGGCAATAATCATACCTTCAATGACGCGGAAGGGATAGGATTCCAAGATCATACGGTCCATGAACGCGCCCGGATCGCCTTCGTCGCCATTGCATATGACAACTTTTTGATCGCCGGTCGTATTTTTAACGATTTCCCATTTGGCGGCAGTTGGGAATCCGGCACCGCCTCTGCCGCGCAGCTCACTCAACCGAAGCTCCGCGATAATTGCGTCGCCGGTCAAATACGCGTAACGCCGTGTTTCATCCCCTTCCTGCAAGCAGGCGCGTAAGGCTTCGAATCCTCCAAGCCGCTGATATTCTTCAAGGTCGGTGGGCGCCATTTCTCCACAATATGCTGTTGCGAGCCGTTGTTGAGCGCCTAAAAAATTGGACACAGGCGTATCCCGTACATCTAGGGCATGGTGTTCCGGAATATTTTTCCCCTCACGTAAATAGGCACGCTGCAGCCAATGTTTGGTTCTGGTTCGCGTACGACGCCAAGAACTGGCCGCCTTAAAATGCCGCAAGAGGATACTTTCTACATCATCCGGATTGACTTTGGCATAGAGGTGAGGCGCTTGCTCCGGCAAAATAATTTCAAGCATGGGCGTTTGATGGCACATGCCCACACAACTCACCGCTTTAACATGAACCTGTATGCCCAAACTGTCAAGGGCTTCCAACAAGGCATCATGGATCTTTTTGCTGCCCCCTGCCACACAACATGATCCCAATCCGATGCGTATTTCGCCCGCCGCGACCGCTGCGCTGCGATCGACACTTTCGTTGGTGCGTTTAAGCTGTGATTGTTCAGCTAGAAAGTGTTCCAGCATGGCGGGCACCGCGTCGGATTCCACGTGACCATAGGTGACGGTATCGATCTGCACGGCGGGAGCCAAGGTACAGCAACCCAGGCAGGCAACTTTTTGAACCGTGAACACCCCTTCGGCATCGGTATCCTCATGGATTTCCAGTTCCAGGTGTTCTGCCACCGCATCGTATACATCGGTGGCGCCTTTGACGTGGCAGGCAGTCCCGTCGCACACACGGATAATATGTTTTCCTGTGGGGCTTCGTCGGAACTGTCCAAAAAATGAAACCACGCTTTCCACTGCCGCAGGCGTGATGGAGCTGTGTGCACAGAGATGACGCAATGCTTCTTCCGGCAGGTACTTATAGTGTTTTTGAATGGCTTGAAGAACGGGAATCAAGACGTCCGGGCTTCGACCCATACGTTCTAATATATGATCTATTGCTGCAGTATTGAAACTTGTTTCCATAGAATCGGGAAGTGGTGGTTTAAGCGAGTTTTGTGTACGCTGCATAATACTCAAGAGTGGGGTGTATTTGCCAAGAGCCAATGAAGTGCAAGTCTGGCGTTTATGATACCTGCCTCTATAGGGATCAAACAACTCCTTAAACTTCGGAAAAAATCCTAACGTTCATATTTATTAAGATTAGCTGCTCCAAAGACGCATCCGCACCGACAATGATGTCTGCCCCATTGAATAAATAAGAAGAAAATAATCAATAGAGATAACTGTGACGCAACGTAGGAACAACACTTGAAGGGGCATTTAGACCTTGGTTTTGACTGTAAGGACAGGACAAAATTATCATGATATCGTTTCTCTCACACCTTGTTCTGCATGGACAGATGGCTTTATTCTAAGATGATTTGCACCGGCCCTAAGAGTCCCGCAGGCTTTAATTCTGTTGACTCTTTGACCACTTGCTGGCTGGTGAATGTACCGGCACTTTTTACGCCCGGCGTCACATCGCCGACAAGACGATTTCTCCAGGGATTGATCACGGTAATTTCAAGAAGGTTCTCACCCTCCTGCAAGGCCGTGGAAATATCCAGTTTATAAGGATGCATCCAAAGCGTTCCCAGCTCTTGACCATTTACCCGAACGACGGCTATGTCTACAACTTCACCCAATTCAAGAATAACGGCTTTCCCTTTTTCCGGAGCCGTGAAAGCGGTGCTGTAGATTGCTTCACCGGAAAAATATTTAATCTCTTCCTTTGCGTGATCCGTCCACGATTGAAGGGCAGGAAATTCCT
>JAAYJI010000121.1 GCA_012523015.1 Candidatus Hydrogenedentota bacterium | reverse complement strand
CTGAAGTTTGCGAACGATCTGTTCCGGATTGTGACGTTTCCTTTTCGACATAATCAAGTCTCCTTGCCCGAAGGGCAGATGCGAAACTCTCATTATACATGGACCAGTTTACGGGGGGCACACCAAATGAAGAAGCAAACCAAGTCAAAAAAGCGTGTTGCTGATCACGGCGAAGTCTTTACATCAGACCGAGAAGTCAACGCCATGCTCGACTTGGTCAAACAAGAAACGGAACGCATCGACAGCCGCTTTCTTGAGCCTGCCTGCGGTACCGGAAATTTTCTCGCCGAAATTCTGCGGCGCAAACTCGCCGTCGTCAAATCACGCTACGGCAGCCACCCCGCCGATTACGAACGCTACGCCGTCATCGCTGTTACCTCCATTTACGGCGTCGAATTGCTGCCCGACAATACTGAAGAATGCCGCAAACGGCTCTTCCACCTTTTCGACAGCGAATATACGGCCCACTCAAAAGACGAGGCGAACGACGATACACGCGAAGCCGTGCGCCATATACTGCGCCACAACATCTTATGCGGTGACGCCCTTACCATGAAACAAAACGACGGGAATCCAATCCTCTTCGCCGAATGGTCTCCCCTAAAAGAAGCCATGCTTAAACGGCGTGATTTTCGACTGGATCATATGCTTGAAGCACAGGACAACATGGTGCAGCTGACCCTTTTCGACGAAAGCAGCGCCTATGAATGCAATGAACGGGGGGAGCTCGTACTGAAACCTGTCAAAGAGTTCCCGCCCATTCATTACAGGAGGGTGCAAGAACATGACTGATTTTTATACCAACACCTACAATCCTGATGTCCTCGACTGCCTCGCCAATCTGTCCAATGATGAAGTGTTCACACCGCCCGGCATCGTCAACCAAATGCTCGACATGCTCCCTCAAGAACTCTTCACTGATCCCCATATAACCTTCTTGGATCCCGTCTGCAAATCGGGCGTGTTCCTTCGAGAAATTGCCAAGCGCCTCCTAAACGGACTCGAATATCAAATCCCTTCTTTACAAGAGCGCATCGACCATATCCTGCACAGACAGCTCTACGGCATCGCCATTACCGAATTAACCTCTCTCTTATCACGGCGAAGCCTCTACTGCTCCAAATTCCCAAACGGCCCCTACTCCATCTCACGCTTTGATAATGGCGAGGGCAATATACGATTCAAGAAAATTCAACATCAGTGGCGCAATAAAAAGTGTTCCCTCTGCGGCGCTTCCAAAACCGAATACGACCGCGATGAAACACTGGAAACCTACGCCTATGAATTCATCCATAACACCAAGCCGGAGACTATTTTCGATATGAAATTCGATGTTATTATCGGAAACCCGCCTTATCAACTCAGTGATGGGGGGAATGCCGCAAGCGCCAAGCCTATATACCATCACTTTGTTCAACAGGCTAAAAAATTAATGCCACGTTATTTAACATTGATTATTCCTTCCAGATGGTTTGCAGGCGGCAAAGGCTTAGATACCTTCCGAGAACAAATGATATCTGATACTAGAATAAGACAACTCGTTGATTATT
>JAAYJI010000120.1 GCA_012523015.1 Candidatus Hydrogenedentota bacterium | reverse complement strand
GTCCAGGCGCCTGTCAATATGGCGCTCGTCGTCACCCAAGCTTCGCCGTTCCATTGCCAGTCTGCTTTGATCCAAGGGACGCCTTCTTGCAGTTTGGGGGGGCGCAGCATTTCACCGGCGTAGAAGTAACGGCGCAAGACCCAACGCAGTTGCGCGAGTTGTTTGAAGAAAGCGCCATTTTCGGGAGCCATGGCAACAGCAGGGGGGAGCCAGCCCAATTGTTCTCCAAAGACGAGTTGTTGGCCAAGTCGCATGCGCAGCGCGAGATTGGCCGTATCGCCTCCGCCGAAGCTGCGTCCAAAGATCTGGATGGCGCCGCCGTAGACTGCGGGAAACACAGGCAGTTGTCCGTCTGTTTGCCAGTGCCATGTGAGATAGCCGTCGAAACGATTGACGAAAGGTTCACCGTTGCACTCGGTGGTAATCATACAATCCGGATCCATTTTCGCGCGCAGGTCATCGAACAAATCCCAGTAGCCCTGATTCCACCATGCGCCTCCGGCCAAGGGATGCTTGTGCGTGGGATCCATACATAGGACGGGAGTTGCTGCCGCGACCTGATCGATATACACCCCTTTCACACCGTAGTCACGCTGTAGTTTGAGCACAATCTCTTTTACTTTCTCTTGCCACAGCGATGTGAAAGGGCACATGACCGCAAGCTTAACGGCTGAGCCGTCACTTTCTTCGCTGCGGTAGGTTTCTGTAATGGGACTGCCATCCCTGTCTTTGGCGGCTGCGGGCAAGGCGATGTCGGTGAAGGTCGCGTCTTCGTTGCCTAGGTCTCATGTATCCCAAAAGCGGACGTTGATATACGGCATCACAAATATATTGGATGTCTGCAAGTCCCGTACCGCTTCGGCAAAACCTTCCTTCGCCGGGAAATAGTGGGGATAGTCATTATCGAAGGGAATTTGGTGCCAATTGTACCAATGAAATCCTATTGGAATGTCCAAGAATGCGGCAAAGTCTTTTACTTTTGAGACGACTTGGTCGGGGTCGCCGCTCATTTGCGCCCATACGCATAATTCGCGCATCCACAAGGGGGTATCGCTGCGGCCTTCCTGCTCCGGAGACGGCTGCCAACGGGCCTCTTTTTTTACCCATCCTTTATAGCGTTGTGCAGCATCAAACCAATCTCCTTCTAAAAGCCCCCACACGGCTTTACCGGGCAGCGTGAAATCGTTGGTCGCCGGCACTTCGGTGGGAATGGGATGTTCAAAAAAGAGTGTGACGGTGTGGGCAGCGGCGTCCGTTTTCATAACAATCTCTTTCGTCGAGCCCAGAGGATCGTGCATAGCATAATAAAAACCGGGGAAAAGACGTTTTTGATCGGCCGATGAAAAGGCCGCCATGAATTGCATGCTCGCCCAACCGCCGCCATAGCGCTGCCACTTTTGCCGATTCTCTGACCACAGATTTTCGAGGAGGGCTCCCGGCCCATCGGGGTAGAGCACGCCTCCATCAGCGGCGGTGCTGTTTAAGGTAATTTGGGGAAAGACCACATCTTCGAGTCGGATCCGCTCAATAGGCCCCGTTGTTTCAAGGATCCATTCCCAAGCCTTGGCGTCGTGATCGGGCAGGGCTTTCACCAGCACTTGAAAGGGCATCAGTCCTGTAGCGACGTGGTCTTTCCAGGTCAGGACGAAGCCCGATTCAGAAACCTTGACCGTTGTCTCTGCCCAGCCCTCCTCGGAATTGACACGCAATTTCTTGTCTTCGTTGTCATAGATTTCGAGTTCAAAAAGGGCTGCTCCCTTCGCCGCTAAAAGTTCTGTGCCGTCCTCAAGATCAATCAGACTGACAAGACGTATGCCTCCGTCCTCTTGTTCTATACTCATCTCCAGACAGCCTGCTTGCGCGCGATACAGTTTCGTTTGATGTAGGGCATCTTGATCTTCTGCGCTGCTAAGGGCGGCAGCACACACAATAATTATCAGAAGGGGGGTGGATAACCAAGCTATTCTTTTCATAATTGAACCCTATGTCTTTGGGAAAGCTCCGGAAATGATCATCGTTCATATGTATACGATAAGGATAACAAATCCTTTTCTTTAATTGATAAGGATACCCTTTGCGTTGCACGATACACTATTTTGCTTTGACGCGCGTAAAGAGCTTTACAATGATTTTAAGGTATAAGGCAACAAGAGGAAGTCCTTGTGTGTACGGGAAATGCCTATACCCGTGAGGAAAGAAGTATTGAAGGTTCAGTCCGAAGATCCGTCAGTGTATAGCTTATCCTCGTACCTGAGTCGGGGAGAGACGCCGCCCCCTTAGATGTTTTTTCAAGTCTTGGCGGTTATGATACTATGCTTGGTGTGGGCTGAAAGCGTGACATTGTATAAGCAAGAGACTTTCTATTGGTCTTCCCTGCTCTAAAAGAAGGATATAATTCTATGATACAAGAAATTACAGTGAAAGATCTGGATACAACTCGGTTTATAGAAGATAAAGTCAATGAAATACGTGAAGCCGTGGGAGCGGATACCTGTATTAATACCTTGTCGGGGGGCGTCGATTCCGCGACGGTGACCATGCTCGGGCATGCGGCGCTGGGCAGTCAACTGCGTACCGTCATCATTGACAATGGAATCATGCGTGAAGGTGAACCGGAACGGGTGACCGAGATCTTCCAAGGTCTCGGCGTGAAGGTTGATATTATCCAAGCGCAGCAGATCTTTCACGATGCGTTAAAAGGCGTTACAGATCCGGAAGAAAAGCGTGAGGTTATCCGCCAATGCTTTTACAAAGACGTATTTGCCAAAGTAGTGAAAGAGAGCGGCGCTAAAGTCCTTTTACAGGGAACCATATTGACAGATGTGGACGAAACGGTGGCGGGCGTGAAACGGCAGCATAACGTCTTCGCCCAGCTTGGTATTGATCCGGAGCAGGCTTTTGGTTATAAGATTCTTGAGCCCCTTATCCAGCTTCGCAAAGACGGCGTGCGGGAACTGGGTAAAACCTTAGGTCTTCCTCCTGAAATCTATGGCCGTATTCCATTTCCCGGACCGGGCCTTGCTGCCCGAATTATTGGCGAAGTGACTCCCGAGCGCTTGGTCACCGTACGAAAAGCGACGGCGATCATGGAGCGCTACTTAAAAGATTCGGGAGCCTTTCAATACATGGCCATACTCCATGAAGATCGGGTGACAGGTACACGAGGCGGAAAAAGAGATTTCGGGCTGCAAATCGAAGTGCGCTGTTGGGAAAGTGTTGACGCCCGTACCGCGGTACCGACGCCCTTGTCTTTTGATTTGCTGACCACCATGGCCAACGAGATAACCGAAAAGGTGCCGGGCGTTGTAAGTGTTACGTACAATATTGCGTCCAAACCGCCTTCCACGCTGGAGGTCATCTAATCTTTTTCTCGGCGCTGCCGCCGGCGATCCTGTCGAGCAGCGATTTAAAGTGTGAAAAAACAACGGTACGTATGCCTTGTGTCGCCGTAAAACATAACGTTTTTGGGAATCCTGTTCTGCGTGAGCTTATATAAAATAATGGTGGAAAATTAGCTCCCGCTGCTATACCTAAGCATCACAATGATTGTGTTTAAATTCAGCCGAATGTAAATACTCCTTTAGAAAGAATCCCATGCAGAAACCCCTCAGTTATGTCTTTTTTTTCCTGTCCATGATCGTGTCTTACCTTCTCGGTTTCGTGAACGATTTGTCGGCACAAGAGGTGCCGCGTCCCGAATTCCCAAACCCGCAGATGCAACGGAGCGACTGGCTCAGTCTGAATGGAAGCTGGGACTTTGCGGAATGTGACGGGACGGATCTCTATCTTGGAGACGCCCTTTATCCTGACCAGATTATCGTGCCTTTTTGTCGGGAAAGTGAACTGTCCGGGTTGGGGCGCACAGGGTTTGTTAAGAATGTGTGGTATAGACGTAGCTTTACCTTGCCCAATGCGTGGGAAGGCAAACATATCCTTTTCCATGTTGGCGCCGGTGATTGGAAATCTACCTTATATATCAACGATCGGCCTGTGGGAGTGCATGAAGGCGGCAGTACGCCTTTGAGTGTTGATATCACGGACGCCTTGCAGTCCGGTGAAAATGTAGCGATTATCCATGTCTTTGATGATACGGTGAGCGGATTACAGGCTTGCGGCAAACAATCGCAGCGGGCGGAAAGTTACGGATGTCTGTATACACGAACCACGGGGATTTGGCAAAGTGTTTGGCTGGAGGCGGTAGGCAAAAATAGTATAGAGCGTTTCGAGGCTGTCGCTGACCTCGATAAGGAGCAACTGCATCTGAAGGTTATTTTACGCAATGCCGGCGAAGGCAAGTCTTTATCGGCCATCGCTAAGGCGGAGGATCGGGAAGCGGCCCGTTCGACTGTAACGGTACAAGATAAAGAAGCGAATCTCACACTCACCCTTCCCGAAGCTAGGCCTTGGAAAGTGAGCGATCCGTTTCTTTACGATCTGGAGTTGATCTTAGCCGATGACGGGACGACGGTAGATCATCTGTACTCGTATTTCGCTATGCGTCAGATCGAGATTAAGGGGCGCGCGCTGTTGCTCAACGGGGAAGCTGTTTTTCAACGATTGGTTTTGGATCAAGGTTTTTATCCCGACGGTATCTGGACCGCACCAACAGAAGATGCATTAAAAAACGATATTCTGTTGTCCATGGCGGCGGGCTTCAATGGCGCACGATTGCATCAGAAAGTCTTTGAGCCGCGCTTCTTATACTGGGCGGATAAATTGGGATATCTGGTTTGGGGAGAATATCCGAATTGGGGCTTGGACCATACCAACGAAATTGCACAAAAGGCTATGATGGACGAGTGGGAAGCAGTGGTACAGCGCGACTTCAATCATCCTTCTATTATCGGGTGGTGTCCCTTTAATGAAACGACGCCGGAAGCTGCACCACTTCAAAACAAAGTTATGGAACAGACCCGGCGCTTGGATCCCACCCGCCCCGTGCTCGAGACCAGCGGCTATGTCCATGCTTATAACGAAGCTATGCTGCTGGATGCCCATGATTACGACCAGAACCCCGAGACTTTTAGAGAACGATGGACGCCGGAGCGTTTTGAGATGCCCCTGCCCAAGCGGTACAACATTGCTGCGTCTATACCGGTTCTTCCCTTCTTCATCAGTGAGTATGGCGGGATTGGATGGAATTTGAATCCTGAGGCATGGGGCTACGGCGACACGCCTAAAAGTCTGGAAGCTTTTTACAAACGTTATGAGCAATTGACCCAAGTATTGCTCGACAATGCTTATATGTTTGGCTATTGCTATACACAGCTTACTAATATAGAACAAGAACAAAATGGTATTTATAATTATGATCGCAGTTCAAAATTTGATGTGACGCCCATACGGAATGCCAATAGGCGCGCCGCCGCCTATGAATCGAATCCGCCCCTTGATTCCATTACAAAAATCTTTGATTGGCAGGTGTTGGTGGGCGCTGAACCGGATGGGGAAAATGCTGCCTGTTGGCGCTATACCGAAAACACGCCTCCGGAGGGATGGGAACAGTCTGATTTTAAAGATACCGATTGGCAAAACGGTAAAGGCGCGTTCGGCCATAAGGAAGGCTTTGAAGCCTCTATTCACACGCCTTGGAAGAGCGACAATATTTGGCTTCGCAGCTCGTTTAACTATGCCGGTGAAGCCTTTGAAAAAGCTGTATTGATTATTCATTACGACAATGACACGACAGTATATCTTAATGGTTCCGTTTTATTTTCTGCGACAAAATGGAATGATGCCTATGCAAGGATAGACCTTAGTGAAAGAGTAAAGGAACTTTTAAAGACGGGAGAAAATACGGTTGCCGTTCATACGTGGCAAGATACGGGCGGCCAATTTATCGATTTGGCGTTACTATTAGGCATTTCGAAACAACAATAAGCCGAGATTTATTGTCCACAAAGTTTTTCTTTTGCCCGTTGAAAAAAAATAATTCTTAAATAAATCTGTTGCAATTTTAACCCCTTTGTGCTATTCTAGTTGTGTACTGATAAGTGTGTTTTTTGAGTATGGACGTGATTCTAACGTAAAAGTTGAAAGAGCTTACGCTTCCTTAAAATTGATAAGGCACATTTCATCGTATGCATTTTTAGGAGCGAATGGAAAGGAGGTGAGTGTATTCACGTCAAGCAAGGATTGAGTATGTTGTGTTTGTTTTTATAGGAGTTTATAATTTAATCTGGTATCGAAAGGAATTTAGTATGAAACGTCGTGGCTTTACACTTATTGAATTGTTGGTCGTGATTGCCATTATCGGTATCTTGGCCGCTATCCTGTTGCCCGCGTTGGCTCGTGCCCGCGAGGCAGCTCGTCGTAAATCTTGTCAAAATAACCTGAAGCAATGGGGTACGATATTTAAGCTTTATGCCGATGAGCAAAAAGACTATTTCCCGCCCATCCAATTGACCAATATTCTACGCCCCGGTTGGCCAAGCGGTAACTTAATGGATAACGTTAATGGTTATATTGCTGCTCAGCCGCAATTTACGTCTTGGTATCCGAACTACAATGCCGATCCCTCCATTCTCATTTGCCCCTCTGACGCGGAAGACAGTATCTCCGATCTGAAAAATGATGATGGCGATTGGGATTTTTATCAGCCGAAAGAAATTAGTGGAAAATGGGCCTATACGCGTAGTTATGCCTACTTTGGATGGATGTTTGATTTATTAAATAAACCCTATCTGCCTCCGGTAGAGATCACAACGATGGATTATCTGGAGGCCGGTACGCAAGCCTTGAATGTGCCCACCCCTGACGGTGGTTTGATTTCGCCTCAGTTCGGCGCCGGCTTAGACCGTATTTTGAAAACCCTCATGGATCAAATGAGTGCGGCGAATGCCGGGGTGAAAGTGCTTGAAGTTGTGACCGGTGATGTACGCGTTCGCGCCAGCGATGGTTATGTATATAGTGGCCAGACCGTTGGTAATGGCGGCGGTGAAGTTATCTATCGCCTGAAAGAAGGTAATGAGCGTTTCATGATCACCGACGTTAATAACCCGCAAACCTCCGCCATGGCGCAAAGCACGCTCTTTGCCATGATGGACCTTTTCGGAAATAGCGGCGGCGTCGCCCTCTTTAACCACGTTCCCGGCGGATGTAACGTCCTCTTTATGGACGGTCACGTTGATTGGATTCCCTATGTACCGCCGGCGCCCGGTCAGGATAATTCAGCCTCCATGGACCTTGGCGGGACGCAGCCGGTTCTGCCCAGTATGGCTGGTGTGATCGGTATCTTTAACGCCAAAATCTAATCCTGAATTCTAACAGTATTAATCTGGTATGAAATGACCCCCTGCGGATCTGATCCGTAGGGGGTTTTTTGCATGAAGTATTATTGATGTAGCGTGAGGCAGCTTTGGTGTTGTCGAGGGACTCATAAAGCGAGACCAACAGCCGCGAAAGTGATTGGTCTGCCTGCGCGTCTCAGCGCTATAAAAGAAAAGACAAGATTGTTTTAAGCGTTAAGAATTCCGGCTTTGCGCAGATACGCCGTTATTTGTGTCACGCATTCTTCGATTGAATGCGTTGCGGTCTGCAACAGGATTTCAGGATTTGCCGGCGCTTCATAGGGCGCGCTGATACCGGTAAATTCAGGAATTTTACCTTCCTTCGCCTTTTGGTATAAACCTTTGGGATCACGCTGCGCACACACGTCAACCGGGCAGTCCACAAAGATTTCAATAAAACGGTCGCCGCACAATTGACGCACTAAATCACGGTCTGCCTGATAGGGGGAAATGAAAGCGGTACTGACAATAAATCCCGCATCAAGGAAAAGAGCGGCCACCTCGCCGATACGCCGAATATTCTCTTCGCGGTCGGCGGGCGAAAAGCCCAAATCTTTGTTCAAACCATGGCGTACATTGTCGCCATCCAACACATAGGATTGGCACCCTTGTTCGAATAAATACATTTGTAAAGCCTGGGCAATGCAGGATTTGCCTGAGGCAGACAAGCCGGTAAACCACAGTACGGCGGCGCCATGACCGTTTTTATTTTCTCGGTCAGCGCGCGTAATCGCATGGTCGTGCCACGTAATATTTGTTGCTTTCATTTCTTCTGTCATAGATAAACCTTTCCCGTGTATACAGTGTCTTACAATTGCAAGGATTATAGACCAGGCTCTTCCGTTTAACAAAATGGCGGTGTAGCTTCGAACTCGAAACGCAAGCCATTTAAAAAAAGACTTCGGCAGAAGTTCTGTAAGTTAAGTGTTTTCTTTACCCGTACCGACGTTATTAGCTGTGCGCGAGAAGCTTGGCGTACTCCTGTCCACCTTGTCCATCTTGTCCATCCTGTATATCAGAGGCAACCCCCTCCGCCCGGTTCATCGATTTAATTTGAAAACGCTGACGAAAGTACGAATATGCTATGATTAACTTCCGCGGGTTATAGTAAGAAGAAACAAGATTAGGTCTTATGTATCGCTCTTTATCCATCGCACTTTGTATTTCACTTCTGACGGTATCAGCCTTGGCC
>JAAYJI010000119.1 GCA_012523015.1 Candidatus Hydrogenedentota bacterium | reverse complement strand
GCTTAGAAGAGGGGAAGCTACGCGGGGCAGCCCGACTTCCGCTTAATGCTATTCCTGTTGTGCGGCGCGCTCTTCGGAAATAAGATCCCATGTTGAGAAAACGGCTTCTACATTCGCCGGGTTCGCGCCGGGCCCGAATTCGCATTGTGCAATGCATCCGCCTTGCCGCCACAGCATATCATAGACTTGCCTCACTGCTTGGTGCATCTCTTCCGGGGTTCCATTGACCAAAAGATTTTGGCGATCCATTTCTCCCCAAAAACATAATTTGCCGGCAAAGGGCGCCACTTTTTCTACGCCTATACAAAAGAGTTGTGCGTTGAGAGCGTCCAGTTCCAATTCCACCAGATCGGGGAAGATATCTATGGTATAGCCGTCAGAGTGCATGAAGGCCGCTTTCCCGGCATCGTGGGCAATCTTAATATAATCTCGGTACATGGGCTTGAAAAGCTCCCGCCATAAGTCAGGAGCGATTAGCAAGGACTGTTGGGAGCCCCAATCATCCATGAACATCAAGCCATCCACATCTGTTTCCACCCACATCTTCAACAGATCACAATAAAAGGCGTGGAGTTTTTCCATGAAGCTGAACATAGCCGGCGGCTGCAGCAACAGATCCATATACAAGTCGGCAGAACCGCGCAAAAACTGTAGTTGTTCAAAAGGACGGGGACAACATCCGGTCAAGATAAACTGATCTCGGTCTGCACACCACGCATTGACCTTTTGCTTATTCAAGCTGAAGTATTCTTTGGGAAAACGTATCTTTGGGGCGTCCCGCTCCCAATCAAGAATCTGCGGGTTTTTAACTTCGCCGATGACTCCCTCTTGGATGTTGATGAATTCACAGCCGAACTCATCGATATAGCGGCCTATAGCGGTTGAGTCGCCTTGGGTTGGCAGGGGATCATCATAATAATTGGGTGCCCATAGGATGTCGTCAGGATAACATTGCTGAATCCGGTTCAGCTCTTCTTGATGATAGAGCTCTGCCCAAGGCAGATACCACAATTGACGTGGGATTCGTTCGGGATTCTCGAATCTCAAGGTGCGCCATACGAGCTCTTTGCTGCGTTGCTTCATGACGGAGCTATCCTCTCTAAGACCTCCTCGGAATCAACAGGCGTGCATTCTTGGAGAGCGTTAAAAAGATGATTCTTCTTCCGGAGGCATGACAATGTCAATATGCAGTTCATCAAGTTGTACGGAATCGACTTCATTCGGCGCACCCATTAATAGATCTTGGGCACGCTGATTGAGGGGGAAGGCGATGATCTCACGAATGTTGGGCTCATCGGCAAGGAGCATAATGATCCGATCCAATCCGGGTGCAATGCCTCCGTGAGGGGGGGCGCCATATTGGAATGCTTTCCAGAGTGCAGGGAATTTCGATTTGACCACGTCTTCCGTGTAGCCGGCAATCTCAAAGGCTTTAAGCATAATTTCGGGTTTATGATTTCGAATAGCGCCCGAGGACAGTTCAATACCGTTGCACACGATGTCATATTGGAAGGCGAGAATATCCAGAGGATCCTTGTTTTGCAGCGCTTCCATACCGCCTTGAGGCATAGAAAAAGGATTGTGACTGAATTCGATTTGTCCCGTATCAGGATTGCGTTCAAACATGGGGAAATCGATGATCCAGCAGAAGGCTACTTTTTGTCCGTCAATCAAATTCAATTTACGCGCCAAGCTTTGCCGCACTTTACCCAACAATTCATTTGTTTCGGTGCGCGAACCTGCGCCAAAGAAGAGGGCATCCCCTTCCACAGCGCCGACCCGTTCGCAAAGGGCTTCTTTTTCGGCATCGCTCATGAACTTGACGATGGGGCCTTTCATCTCACCGTCGCGCAACGCGACCCACGCCAGTCCCTTGGCGCCTTCTGATTTCGCATAGCGTTCCATATCATCAAAGAATTTGCGGGGCTGATCAGCGGCGCCTTTGGCGTTCAGTACTTTCACCACGCCACCCGATTGGGTTTGGGCGCTGAATACTTTTAATTGGCAATCGGCAAAGATATCGGTACAGTCGTTCATTTTCATTTCGTAGCGGATATCAGGTTTGTCTGTGCCATACCATTCCATTGCATCGCGATAGGCAATACGCGGGAAGCATTCTTCTACAATGGTCTTGGAGGAGAGTTCTTTGAAGACGCGCACCATGAGTGCTTCCAGCTCAAGGAAAAGATCGTCCTGCGTGATAAAGGACATCTCCATATCGACCTGGTAAAATTCACCGGGACTGCGATCGGCGCGGCTGTCTTCATCACGGAAACAAGGCGCAATTTGAAAATATTTGTCGAAGCCGGAGACCATCAGCAGTTGTTTAAATTGCTGGGGCGCCTGGGGCAGGGCATAGAATTGACCGGGATACAGTCGGCTCGGAACCAGATAATCGCGCGCCCCTTCCGGAGAGGAGCTGGTCAGGATGGGCGTATGATATTCGACAAAGCCCCGTTCGCACAGATGCTGTCGGATGAGTGCGGTGGCTTTGGAACGAAGCAAGATATTTTGATGCATCCGTTCCCGGCGCAGATCAAGAAAACGGTAAGTGAGCCGGGTTTCTTCGGGACACTCCAATTCTTGATTAACCGTAAAGGGCAGCGTTTGTTCAACAGCCGATTCGAGCCAAAATTCATTGGCGACCACTTCTATGTCACCTGTTGCCATGGCAGGATTGACGGTGTCTTCGGTGCGAGGAACGACCTCGCCTGTGAGCGTAATAACACTTTCGTTGCGAAGATTTTCCACGTGCGCAAAAAAAGGGTTGTCCGGGTTAAAGACAATCTGGGTAATACCGTAATGGTCGCGGAGGTCGATAAAAATAACGCCGCCATGATCACGCTTACGATGAACCCAGCCCGACATCTTCACGGTTTTGCCGGCATCAGATTTAGATAAAGCGCCACAAGTATGGGTACGATAGGGGTGCATGAGTCCTCCGGAATTGGGGGCGTGCTCGGTGCGTCCACCGAGTGCCTCAGAAGTCAGGGATAGTTAACAATATACTCCCATCATCTTGGGAAATAAGGGGAAAGTGCTGGGATTATGGTATCAATTCAGCCTTCAAAAATGCAAACGACTGAAAAGCTGCCCCTATGGCCGGAGAAAGCTTATGCTGCATACGCTGTGTCAGAGCGATGCCTGCGGCCTGCTCAGCACAAGGAGGGGAGATTGGACTACAAACCGTCATTGATGATGCATTGGCTAGCGGCGTTTTTTAGATGCCTTGAAAGAAACCCGCCAAGAGCGCGGGGCATCCGTCGCATTCAGGTGTAATCAAGCGAATATTGGCATCAATAAGCCGGGGTGCATTGGGCGCATTCAAGGTTTGCATCAAATGCCCGTCTTCCACATGGCCGATACGGTAACTGTCATCACCGTCTACAAGACCACAGGTATAGAGGACCCCCTTATCATTCACGAAAATCATCCGTTTTAAGCCTCTGCATTTGGGGCGCTCACCATCAGGCTGGGGATTCGCCGCCCATACCGTGATACCTTCTTGTTCGCTGATGCCGGGCAATTTGTCGGGTTCGCAGCGAAGCAGCACCTTCGTTTTGCTCAACTCGAGCTGGCGAATAAGTTTGACTTCCGGTTTCGTAAGGGTGGCGCTGTTTTTTAAATGGAGACCTACTGTCATGTTGTGTATCTGCTGCGCCCACTTACTGATCGCCCATATATCTTCACATTCTTCGAGGGGATCATTGAGGGTGAGGATGAGCCAATTGGCACCGAGCGATGCCGCTTCATCAATCACATTGAGCCATTGGTGCATGGGGACGGGTGAATCATTTGCATTTTCGCCGCAAAATCCTCGCTTGAGTCCTCCCGCACTCACACAAATCCATAAGTAGGTAATGTCATCTGTAGCGGCGCAGGCTTTACAGGCTTTTAATTTTCGCTTGAGTGTTTTTACGGTCTCGAAATAAATTTCGCTCGCATCTTCGAGTCCCGATGTCTCGTCGGTTTTTGCTGTCACCACAATTCTCCTGTTAGGCTATGAATCCAAGGGCTTACTAATTACCTCTGTTTGATCCTACATCTTAATCCAACAAACTTCGAAACGTCTTTGTTCCCGTTTCACCGAAGAGAGCATCTGAGAGGTTGCTCAAAAAAGAGGAAAATACTATTGTATACTAATATTTATTCTGATGCGACAAGGGACCGCTTGATCTTTTCGAGGTCATAACCAAAGCCAGGTCCCCTGATTGAACTCAAGTCAAGATGGCCCCGACGGCGCGTGTAGATTCCGGGATGAACCACCGCTTCGGGCAGGCTCGCTTCCGGATAAAATTGCATGGCATTGGTTTCTACACCCATGATACTGCCTGCATGGGCGGCCAACAGGACGTGGGGGATTTGCGCCAACATGGGATTGGTAAGGTCTTGTATCATCAGCTCCATCCCATGGGCTTTTGCCCAGCACAAACTTAAGAGCGCGCCCGTCTGGGTTTTACAGGTTTTCAACGCCACGCCTGTCCAGCCCAATTCTCTGCCCCGCCGTACCACATGCCAGTCATGGGCGCTTTCATCCATGAACAAAGGTTTACGGGCGGCGACAGAATGAACGTCGATGGGGTAGGCGTCAATATCGTAGGGGAAGGGTTGTTCAACGTAGCGTATACGTTTAAAAATTTCCGGTTCTTCCTCTTTCAATCGATCCAAAATATCATTGACATAGGCAGGATCGGTGACAGTGCAGTTGAAGTCGGCAGAAAGCAAAGTGACGTCTTTTTGCAGGGCGAGGCGGCCTACTCGAACGAGGCGTTCATAATCCCAAGGCGCGTCGGTTCCCCGTAATTTGATCTTTAGACAGAAGAGTCCGTCTTTTTCGATCCATTGTATTAAGGTAACGGGATAGCCGTCCTGCGGTTCAGAACCGTCACAATCGGCGTCTTCCAAGGGGTCCAGTCCGCCCACGAGATGCCACGCCGGCAGCGGGTTCTCCCGAGGCTTCACAAAAAAATCTGAGGGATACAGCCCTTTAAAAGAAGTGGAACAATCGGGGTCGGCTTCTAAATAAGCGCTGAGATCAGCATTCATCCACGCTTCGCTGTAGCTTTCATAGACGGGAATCTTGTGCAGCATGCCGTAGGCGTCATGGAGCGCAATGTCAAAGGCAGAACAGCAGACGAGCGCTGCGAGCCAAGGCATTTCTTTGCCGCGCCGTCCCACATTAAATTCTTGGAGCAGTTTCGGCAGCTGCTCGCCGACGAAGGCATGACCGATTTCCATGGGATGCCCGGAGACGGGGAAATCAGACCACGCTTTAACAAGGCGCAGACAAAAATCATGAATCGCTTGATAACGTTCGCTGTAGCTTAAGGCGGAGGGCCACACCCATTGCACACTTAAGGGCGTTTCTCCCCAGCCCTCAGCAGATTGACCTGCCTTCGTTTCGACAGAAAAGCAGACCCGTGCACACACCACTTCGGTCAGGGTTTCAGGGCCAAACTTCAGCGGCATGCGTGTTTTGACGGGTAAAAAATACAGTGCAGCTTTTACAGGGCGCACATCGTGGGGGTTGCCCATGCCTAGTCCTATTCAGTCTAGTATTCTGAAGAATTTTCAGGAACGACGCAATAGGGCGCCAGTGCTTCTTCCATAATCTTCAGCCAGTTTGAGACAATCTCTGTCGATACGGCAACGTCGGATTCTTCAAAGGCTTTACGCAAGCGTTTGAGCTCATCGAGGGCGAGGCGGTCATCAGGCAGATCCTTGGACAAGGTTTCGCGAATGTTTTTGTACGCCTGACTCAAGGTAACAAAGATGAGGGCGTAAATACGGTTTTGTGTGGCTTGCGCCATATTTTCAAAGAGGGCGTATCCTAAGGCCGCTTCATCTTCCAAATAGCCTTTCGTGCGGTTGAAAATGATATCGTCAATGACACGGCAAATTTTTCCCAGTTCTCGGGGTTTGCGTCTTTCGGTGGCGTGGCGGGTCATGCGAACCATGACGTGCCGTCTGAAATCAAGCATGTTGCTCAGGAAGGCAGGGTCGACAGAGTCATCGGAGCGAAACAGCATGGCATCAAAGATCTCGATTCCGGCGGTCAAGTGCAGCGGCTGAACATAAATTCCGGAACCGTGTCTGATTTTTACAAGACTGATCGCTTCCAGACGTTTCAATGCTTCACGGACAGCGTGGCGGTTTACCTTAAATTCTTCTGATAACAGGCGTTCTGTGGGAAGTTTGGTGCCTACCGGATATTCGCCGGATACGATACGCCGGGTCAGGATCTCTGCCACATTGCAGGAAAGAGTTTTGTTGAGTCGACTGCCTTTGGGATAGGTATTATCCATGTTTAATCCAAATGTCCTTCTGTTAAGGTTATACATTGAAAGCTTACGCTATGGTTGGGAACAGGATTCGGTGAGGAGTTCCCGGTTTCAAAACGCTCTCTTTTATCTTGAGGTAGTTTAGGCTAGGGTTATTGCGCCGCATACGATATATTAGGATTGCCAAGGCGGCGTTTCAGGCAAATAGTTTTTGAATTCCGCCAACAAAGTGTCTTCATAACTACCCTTGAAGCTGCCGGCAAAGAAATGATCCAGTCCTTCTTCATACAGTCGCTGCCATGATTCTTCTTCATGACCCGGATTGATCGGGAAAAATAGGGCATTGTTTGCACGTGCCGCTTTCAGATCGCCAAAGGCGTCGCCAATCATCAACACCTTGTCCGCGTCGTAGCGGCCTTCCGTTGCGAATTGGATATGTTCGGTTTTTGTGCCCATTTCCTGACCATTGATACAAAAAACATACTGATTGAGATCCTGCTCTTCCCACTCACGAATCAATGCTTCAGCAGGCGTCTGGGAGCATACCATGACGTCAGCGTTGGCACGGGCCGACTCGAGGCATTCGCGGACAAAGGGGAAAGGAGGCAGGCCGCCCTGAACGATGTCGGTAACCGTTTCATTCACAGCCAGACTCCACGCCAGCGTTAAATGCATGTCCGGCGCTTTTTCTTGCGTGTGGGTATCGCACCAAGCTTGCAGAGCGGGATTTCCAAGCTTCGATTCTTCTTCAATCCATTTGCGTAAGGTGTCTGTTTTCGGCATCTCAAAGTTCCGCGCTTTCACAGCGTCCCAGTCCGCCAAAAGATCAAAGGTTTTGATCAGAGCGGGAAAGCGATTATAGCCGCGCCATTTCGAATAGAGATTTACAAATTCAGCGGCAGTGCGCACATATTTAGAAATGGGCTGTAAAGACCAGTATTTTATGATATTAGGGATAAAACATTCTTTTTGTTTTATCTCCATCGTGTCGAATGCGCAACCATCGCTATCAATGGCAATAAAAAAATCGTATTTCGGACGATGGGCTTTTAATTTTTCAACAGCATCTATCATACATTAATTTCTCCACGAATAAAAGTTTTGTAAATAAAGTGATTAAAGATATAGTTTTTCAGGAAAGATAAGTCGGCAGTAATCACGTTAAACGCCGGAAAAGGCAGAAAAGCCACCGTCGACAGGAAGGATGACACCGGTCACAAAACGAGAGGCATCGCCGGCAAGCCAAAGGACGGCGCCGATCAAATCATCGGGGTCTCCAAAGCGGCCCATGGGCGTGTGGGAGAGGATCGTATTGCCGCGCGCGGTCAAATGGCCCGTTTCCCGTTCCGTCATCAAATAACGATTTTGTTCGGTCAAAAAAAAGCCGGGAGCAATGGCATTGACACGAATTAAGGGTTTGTATTCTTGGGCAAGATGCACTGCCAGCCATTGGGTAAAATTACTGACTGCCGCTTTCGCCGCGCTGTAGCCGGGGATGCGCGTAAGGGGACGAAAAGCGTTCATGGATGAGATGTTGATGATCACGCCGCCGTCGGGATTGGCAAGCATGGGTTTTACAAAAACCTGGCTCGCCGCAACAACGCCGCCGATGAGATTCAGTTCCACTACCTTATTCATCGCCTCCATCGGCAAGTCAAAGAAAGACTGTTCGGGCGCTGTTGTGGCGCCCTTCATGTTACCGCCTACGCCGTTGACCAGAATATGGACGGCGCCAAAATCATTGAGAATTTGTTGGCAACATTTTTTGATGGACGCCGAATCAAAGACGTCCATGCCGTAGGCCTTTGCTTTGCCGCCTTCCGCAACAATCTGCTTGGCTCGTTGCTCTGCCATCTCCGGCAGCAGATCAGCCACCGCAACTGTAGCACCTGCTTTGGCAAGTCCTGAGGCGATGGCTCCGCCAAGTACCCCTCCACCTCCGGTTACAACCGCAATTTTGTCTTTCAGTGTGAACAATTTTGAAAATTCCACAGAGCTTTTCTCCTTTCCGTGCGAAAGATAGTAAAAAACTTTGTTGATTTAATTAATAGTCTTTAATAAGTAACTTTAAATCTTTTTTATATGCGTTATCTTTAATATAACGAAAGATAGGTAGCTGTTGCATGTCCGGGAACAAGCGATGACAAGCTTTTTGCGGCATCCTTCCCCCACGTGCCGGCGGCTCGTCTTTGCTTACTATATCATAACGGCATTGTTAAACGCACAAGAGCCATCAGTCTGCATATGCGACAGGGCTGTCTGTCTTTCCTTGCAGCCCGATCGCTTTACAATGGGTCTGCAAAAATATTTTCTTTAACAGACTGCCCAGGGTTTGTTCGGAGGTCTGCTCGGGAAGGCTTAGCCTCGTGATCGCCGGCTCATCTAAGTGCAAACACAGCTGTCCGGCGATCCGTGCGATTTCAACCGGATTTAGGGCAAGCTTTGGAGGCAGCCCTATGCCGGGCGTATAGGAAAGCGTCTGATCCTGATTGATCTTAATGACGCTGTCAAGCAAAAGGGGATAGAAACCGGCATCTATATGTGCAAAGCGTTGGCTTATGCCGGGATTTGTATTAGCGGAAAGGCGGCACAGGATCCCCGCTGATTCTGCATAGTGGTGCAGCGTTAAACCGAGGAAGCTGAGAATCTCGCCCATAAACGCAATGCGTTGATTGAAATGCTCCGACTCCGTTCCGTGAACAATTTCGGCGCATTCATAAAGTCCGTCTACGTCCACGAGGAACAGCCCTTTATCAATGGAAAGATCATCGGGGTGGATCAAGGAGCGCGCCAAAACGGAAAGGGGTGCCGCGCTTTCTTTATCGAGCATCGATTCTAGGAAGCGACCCTTTTCAACCTGTGCCTGTACGATGAGTCTACACAGCCGTTCCAATTCTTTTCGGAAGTCTGCCTCGTTATCGTAGGCGGCGGCGGCTTGAGGCAGATTCAAACTTACCCGATGCCATATGATGTGTTGGGCATGGAAGGGATAGGCTGATGTGGGCGGCACGGCTTCCTTGTCATCTTCAGACAATACAAAACGGACTTGAGGGCGGGACAAAGCCGTTCGTACGGCTTGGTTCAAAGGCGCATTGCCTTCAAAGGTTTGAAAGAGTTTTTTGTCCAAATGAATGTCTATGATAGGAGCGGGATAGGGGTTCCCGTGCTCATCGCCGGCATGGAGACTGTCGAGCAAGACGGAGAAAATACGTCGTGCGGTGGTCTCTAGGGTCTTGCGGTCAGGTGTATGCTCAAAAGCGGACAGGGAATCCTGCGCGGATGCGGGGCTGTTCCATCGCAGTGAAATCTGTAAAGGCATACCGAAGGAGGCGCGATGGGCACACTCACGGATAAAGTGTTTGCAAAAAGAATGTAATGTCTCCTCCTCAGCCTCATAGAGGAAGGGCGCCGCCATAAAATTAAAGTTGGGCAAGGTGAGGGCGCCCTGAAAATATTCTTGAATATATTCGTAATAGCGCATGAGCCGCCCGACAAATTCGGTGGTATCTGCCGCTGTTCCGTCAGGCTTTTCCATCGCATCTGATTTTAAATATTCAGAATAAATAAGTTCGCTGCTGTGAAGCCTGTCTATCTCTGCAACGTGGTTCAAGTGAATTTGACCTAAGAGATGGGCTTGTGTAACGGGAGCGGAAAAGATTTCAGCAAAGGCATATTCTTTTTTCACGGCCCGTGCGAGAATCAGATCTGTCTCGCGGGGCGTCGCATTCATGGTTTCCGGGGTACAGCCGCGAATAATCTGCGATGCGTCATAGAGGGGCACGCCCAAACGCCGCCGCAAGTCATTTTCTTCGGAGAGTCCATGTTCGAGCAGCTTGACCCCGACCAATTCTCGGATAAGCGAAGCGGTTAATATGCTGATGCCCGCCGCGTGGATTTGCTGTTCCACTTCGAGGGCGATAATATTGGCGAGGCCCGCATCCATATCCGTTTCCAGTTGTAAAGCGGCGACGATCCGGTTACGATCCCACTTAACAATTCTGTCTTGGCTTGTTTGAACATGAAGAGGGCTGTCCTTGGCAAGGGCGGAATTTTCGTCAAAACGGGCTTCTTCAATCTCACTGAGGAGAGCGCTCATGTCGCCTTTGCGCAGCCGCCGGATGCGTGCGCGTCGGTCGCGGTATCGGGCATAAGACAGCGCGACTTCTGCTTGCGACATATGAATGAGAACCCGTTCTACGGCATCGCTGACCTGATCCGCAGTGGCGGCGTTATCATTGATCTGTTTGGACAAAAAAATGTCGACAGCGGAAGAGATACTTTCTGCAATGTCATTGCCCATGATGCAGCCTTCCGGCACAGCGCGAAGGATCGCCCGCACGATTTTCTCACGGTCAAAGGGCTGAAGGCGTCCGTCACGTTTGACGATTTGGCGGATAGGGAAAAGCCTTGCACTCCCGGGGAAGGGCAAGGTTAATTGGATATCAAATATTCCCTCTTCATCATGGGAAGCTTGAAAAAGATCGTTATCCTGGTGGTCATCCATAGTCAATCAGATGGTACTCCGACAGCCGGTTTAAAGGGGGAGTGCATGCATCACAGCGCTTCCGTTTGTGGGCATGCAGCTTCGGGCAGCGGCGCTTGGCTTTCGTCGTCTTGAGGAGCCCCGTCTTCATCTTTCTTGGGTGTTTCCCCAGTCTTCTGCATTTCCATGAAAGACCGGATGTTTTCGATGTAGGCGAGTGCAAGCATATAGAGCACCATGATCAGCACCTGAAAGGAAAGCCAATAATAGGTTCCGTAATTTTGTTTCCACAAGTCATAAAACCAGTAGCCGGACATACCGGTAAGATACATGAGTGCCAAGCCCAGTCCGTAACGGCCTTGTTCGATGCGCGGCGCAAAAAAGAGCAAGGGCAGCAGCAGCATAATGTAATAATAATAAGTGGGTGAGACGAGGAAGAACAAAGGCACAAATCCCAATATATAGGCGCGATAATCTTTTAATCCTATGCAGGCGAGGACGGTCAAAAGAAGAATCAATATCTGTGTTTCCCACCATTGGCTTTGTTTTTCTTGATACCATTGTGAGCGTACCTTGGGCTGCCAATCGACAAAGGCTTTGTTAATATAACTGAAGTCATCGCCGAAATCTGCCATGAAGATGTACTTGTAGCCCACCCGCCACGTGCTGATATCCGTATTATGTTTTGCGATCTTCGTCGTATATTGCTGCCAATAGTCGGTCCCTTTCCAGAAGACTTGGGAAGCGCCCAACAAGACGCCGCAGGTGAGTGCGAAGGCAATCAAAAAATAGACATATTTTCTTTTCAACAGATTCTTCCAGAAACCCCACAGCGCGATAACTGCGAGTACTACTCCGAAGAGCAGCCAAATCGTAAATACGCCAACTTGCAGCACAGGTGAATAGCCGGCTTCGTTGGAGAACAGGAAGGAGAAGAAATTGCCCACGCCGGGATTTTCCGAACCGAGCCAAGGCAGCGCCACGCCCTTGAAGAAACAGAGGCTTCTCCAGCCTAGCAGCACAAGCATAAAAACCAGAGTCACGGCGCCGAGAAGGCGCACTTCAAGGGGCTGTTGCGGGAAGCCTAAGCGTTTGTAAAGCTTTTTCGACAGCTTCAAAAAGAGCTCCATAAGATTCCAAAAGAGTTTTGCCAAGATACCGATTACCAGAACGGCGGGGAAAATGCGTGCCAATGCCGCATAGCCGGTCAGGATACCGGCCGCCGTCAGCTTGTTCTTCCGTATCAGTGCGGCGGACATGACCAAGCACATGGCCCAGTCGGTGCGAAGATAGGCGCCCTTCATATGCCACCATTTCATCATGTAATTGGTACCCAGCAACACTATCATCAGCAGGGCAGTACGCGGGCCAAATGCCCACAGCACGATGAGGAAGGTGATCAGGATGAGCAGCGGATCGAGAAGCGATAAAAACAGCATGCCCCATTCCGAATCGGTGGAAATGCGATTGCTCAGGAAGGAGCCAACCAACATGGTCCATACGGGGGTGCCGTTGTAACCTTTGTCGCGGAGAATTCCATTCCATCGATGCTGCACGAGCCTGTCTTTAAACCACACAATATCCTTTTTAAATTCTTCCCACCGCTCCGGGCTGAATTTATCTTTGTAGAAGGCGGCATTGTCCAAGATCTGTTTATGATTGACCCGTTGACCGGTGCTGAGATCGCGCAGGGTTCCTGTCTTGTCCTTCCACTTCATTCCTGTTTCAGAGTCGGCAACCAAGGAGGCTGCGTACATCTCCGTATAGCCTACCTCCCGTGCATATTTGGTTCCAATATAATAATGATAAAACTCGTAGGCGTTCAGATAACTGTCAAATCGGTAGTAGTCGGTGGCGACATAGTTAAAAACGGAAAATAAACCGACTACCGCCAGTATACCCGTGAGTATCCAATAAGCGGCACGCTGTCTGCAGCTTCCCAAGAACTGCTGCACCGACTCACGCCGAAGCAGATAATACAGTATGAGCAAGGCGATGGCGGCAGTAGGCAGGTAATACCGTAACGTCACATTTAGGAAATAGAAATTTGACAAATTCATGTGTGTTGCTCTCCCGAAGCCGAGACGGGCTCCTTCATCTTTTATATAGTTGTTGATCCTGCCTATACTGTACGACGACATCCGTTCACAATGCAAAAAAGACGGGCGGGCGCGGCACTGTCGCGTTATCCCTTATTACTGCTACGCGTTCAGACCTTGAATTGACGCAGATGATGTTCAAAATGAAGTATGTGAAAACGGTCCCACTCGTCAATGGTCATTTCCCCTAAATAAGGGTGAGGCGCAGGCGTTAATTCATCATCCTGAATTCGTCGGAGATATTCTTCCATTAATGCTTGAAAACTTTCCAAATCGCCGGGCTCAATCGTACGTATCCCTTGTTTTTCGAGGCTTGCCGGCAAGGCTTGGTTTTTAGGAATTGGGATGATGCCCTTTAAGAGCAGTGGTTTCATCAAGGAACGTGTAAACCACGTGCTGTAATCCGGTACTTTGGTCGATTTGCCCATGGCATGTTTCAGCATCCACGTAAGATGACCGATAAGGGCTGCCGGCTGTAAGTCGCCCCATTGCGGGCGTTGATCGCTCTGGATCGCTTTCAGCCGTTGCCTCAGCTTTTCGGCATAGTCTCTATCAAAATGCTGCATGAGACGACCTCCTTGTATTGCAGGCTGTCCTGTCGCGGTCGGATGCTAGGCGTCACTGCTTTGCAGCCCTACACTTTGAAATAATTGCTGCACTTCTGTTGTGCTGAGTCTGCGCCATTCACCGGGGCGCAAGCCTTTCAATTGGATATCGGCAAAAGAAACACGATGCAGTTTCTTAATGGGATGCCCTACGGCGGCACACATGCGTTTCACTTCCCTCTTTTTACCCTCATAGAGTACAAGGCGCAGCAGTGTGCTGTTCGTTCCTTTTTTGAGTACATCCGCTTCGGCAGGGGCAGTCATCCCTTCTTCAAGACGGATACCTTGTTTAAAGTGTTGGAGGGTTTCCGCCTTCACATGTCCTCTGACCCAAGCCATATAGACTTTGTTGATCTTAAAGCTTGGATGCAATAATCGGAAAGCGAGATCACCATCGTTGGTGAATAATAAGGCGCCTTCCACATCAGCGTCCAACCGTCCCACAGGAAAGACACGGGTATCAATACCTAGCAGAAACTGCATGACCGTTTTTCGACCGTGTGTATCTTTCGCAGTCGTGATCACGTGGGCGGGCTTATTCAATATCAAATATATTTTTTCGTCGTAAACAACGGCTTTGCCGTTGACTTCTACCCGATCGACTCCCGGCGTGATCTGTTGCCCCACCAATGCGACGGTATCATTGACACGCACTTTTCCCGCTTCAATCAGCAATTCGCATTTTCGTCGTGATGCAATCCCGCATTCAGCGAGATGTTTTTGTAGTCTAATTTTCGTCATCATCAATCCAAGCTGCGCAGCTCATCGAGAGCGGGAAGCTCATTGACACTTTTCAACCCGAAGGTGAGCAAAAATTCTTCGGTGGTACGGTAGAGTTTCGGACGCCCCGGCAATTCTGCGATACCGCTGATTTTAATCAGCCGCTTTTCCTGCAATTGATCGAAGGCATAGGATACGCTGACGCCGCGAATTGCCTCTACTTCCGCACGGGTCACCGGTTGTTTGTAGTCGATGACTGCAAGAGTCTCCAACAGCGCTTTGCTCAAGCGGCCGCTTTTCTTCACTTGCAAAAACTTTCGGATATAGGGCGCGAAAAGGGCTTTGGTTGACAGTTGATACCCGCCGGCGATTTCCTGCAATTCATAGGGCAATTCTTCGCGCGCGTTCAGTTCTGCCTTCAACTCTTCCAAAAGCAGCGTCATCACATCCGTATCCATATCGCCCACCGCCTCGGCCAACCGGGCTGCACTGACGGGCCGATCGCTGACAAAGAGCAGGGCATAGGTTACGCGCCGTGACTCGGAACGACTCAGGCTTTCCATGGGCTCTTGGAATTCATCCGTATCAAACACTTCGTCACTCCTGTGGGACTCAGCTGTGTTATTTGCATTCTCCATGTGCGGTACCGTCGTCAACTGACAACTTTACCCATCACGCCAAGGAGCGGTCGAATCGCTTCCATAAGCTGGGCAAATTTTGACGGGCGCAGCGACTGTTGTCCGTCGGAGAGCGCCTGTTCAGGGTGATCATGTACCTCGACCATAATACCGTCAGCACCGGCAGCCACGGCGGCACACGCCATGGGAATTACAATATCCCAGCGTCCCGCTGCATGGCTTGGATCAACAATCACCGGAAGATGGCTGTGAAGTTTTATGACAGGCACCGCTTGGATGTCCAAGGTGTTGCGCGTCTCGGTTTCAAAGGTGCGAATGCCCCGTTCACACAGAATAACGTTGGGGTTGCCCTCGGAAAGGATATATTCGGCAGACATGAGAAATTCATTGATAGTGGACATCATGCCCCGTTTTAAAAGGACGGGCTTTTGTGTCTTGCCTGCCGCACGGAGGAGCCCGTAATTTTGCATGTTGCGCGCGCCGATTTGAATCATATGCGCATATTGCGCCACGATCGGTACCTGTTCCGGTGTCGTCGCTTCGGTGACAATGGGCATCTCATAGTTTTTCCCCGCTTTGCGCAGGATACGG
>JAAYJI010000118.1 GCA_012523015.1 Candidatus Hydrogenedentota bacterium | reverse complement strand
TTGAAGGTATTTCCTGCTGTCTGCCCAAAGGCGCGTTCTATGCATTCCCAGATATATCTGCTTTTGGCATCCCTTCTGAAGAGTTTGCAAACAGACTTCTTGAGGAAGCCGGAGTAGCGGCGGCCTGGGGGACGGCATTTGGAAAGTTTGGGGAGGGCTATATGAGACTTTCCTATGCTAACTCACTCGATAATCTGAAGATAGCGGTTGAGAGGATAGAAAAGTTTACTAAAACGCTGTGAGAGTATAATTATAAAAACAAATAAGCTCGGGCGCTCGCAAATTGCTTTGCGGGCGCCTTTATATGTAACTATATCTAATGCTTACTGAATAATCACACAAAGTGTATAGGGACGGACAAGGCGAAGAAAAGATGATAAACTTAGTGCAAGGTAAAGCGGAGAAAAGCTTGCACTTGGAGAGCGTGAGAATGTACAAATACGACAGCGGGCAGCTAAGTCTGTCAGAATTCGGTCAGCCGGTTGGGATGCGTCTGCGAGAAGATAACCGATGGGTACAGAAGGCAAAAACTGTTCCATGGGGCGCAATCGAGCATCGGTATGCTGCACTGTTCAAAAATAGAAAAGGCAATGTGGCGAAACCGCTTCGGCTGGCGCTGGGGGCCTGCCTGATTCAGGCGGAATATGGCTACTCCGATGTTGAGGTTGCAACGATGATCCAAGAACATCCGTATTTGCAGTACTTCTGCGGATACAAGGAGTATGACGACAGCAAACTGCCCTTCGATCCATCCTTGATGGTATATTTCCGCAAGCGATTGACCCCTGAAATACTGGGAGAAATCAATGAAATGATCATTGCGGGGCGGGATTCATCTCCAACGGCTTCGGAAGATGATGATGATGACCAAAACAAGGGCACCATGATCGTTGATGCAACCTGTGCGCCCTCACAAATCAAATATCCAACCGACAGCGCGCTGCTAAACGAGGCTCGAGAAAACACGGAGGCTATGATTGACGAAATGCATACGGTGGGCGAAAAGAAGCCCCGCACCTATCGCAAACGCGCCCGCAAGGACTATCTCGCTCTGGCCCGAAGCCGCAAGCCGGGTGCAAAGAAAATCCGCAAAGCGATCGGAAAACAACTGAACTATCTGCGCCGCAATCTGGGAACAATTGAGGTTATGCTGGAATCTGGCGGCGTATTATCCGAGCGCGGACAGGCTCGTCTGGAGACTGTGCAAAAGCTGTATGAGCAACAGAAGTACATGTACGATGAACGTACCCATAGTGTGCCAGATCGGATTGTAAGCTTGAGTCAGCCATGGCTTCGCCCGATTGTGCGCGGAAAGGCCGGGGCAGCGGTAGAATTTGGCGCAAAGCTTGATATCAGCGTTGTGAACGGCTGGACTCGAATGGAGGTTTTCTCCTTCGACGCCTACAACGAATCCGGTGGACTGAAGGAAATGATTCAGCGGTACCGTCGGCGAACAGGACATTATCCTGAGAGGATTCTGGCGGATAAAGTCTACCGCAACCGTGATAACCTTGCATACTGCAAGGGACATGGTATCCGCCTGTCTGGCCCGGCACCGGGGCGTCCGAAAAAGGGTGCTCCCGCAGACAAAAAGCAAAACTACATCGATGAATGCGAACGTGTGGAGGGTGAGCGGCGGTTCAGTCTGGCAAAGCGTAAGTGCGGCCTCGGCCTCATCACCGCCAGGCTGGAGGCCACCGCCTGCCACTGCATTGCAATTTCCATTCTCGCACTGAACCTCAGGCGGATTCAGTGTGCGCTGATAAATTTCTTTTTCATGTTCCTTGATTTTTGCCGCTTGGGATGTTTGAACGGAAATTTGAGGTTTGTTCAGTAGGCATTATCTATGGCCAAATCGATACTGTTGAGTGACAAAATAAAAAAGAGCCTTTGAAAAAGAAGGCCGCTTGTGTTAAACTTAGCTTGAATCTAAAAGAGAGCAAGACAATTACGGTGGCGTCTAAAAAGATATCATATCGGGTTTTGAAATCTCAAAGGAGATTATTTAGATGACATTATTGCAACTAAAATATTTTCAGTCGGTCTGTAGATATGACAGTGTTTCCAAGGCGGCGGAGTCATTGAATATTTCGCAGCCGGCAATTTCGATAGCAATCAAGGAATTGGAGGAAGAATTCGGCGTTAGTCTGTTTATTAGGGATAAAAAACGTTTGGTTCTGACCACCGAGGGAACATTTTTTTTGAACAAAGTTTCAGAAATACAGCCTCAAATCGATTCACTTAGCAGGCTTATGGCTGATCTTGGGAATAAGGAGCGAGTACTCAATTTAAGCGTAATCCCCATGAGCGGAAGCAACCTGATTATAGACAGCCTTCACAGG
>JAAYJI010000117.1 GCA_012523015.1 Candidatus Hydrogenedentota bacterium | reverse complement strand
GAGCAATTGGCTCAATTCTTTTTCTAGCCTATGGAGCCCTTCTCCCGTTTTGGCGGAAACATCACAGACCAAGGCGAAATGAGGCGCTGTAAAGCCGTGTTCCTGAGGAAGGGGGGAGCCTTGCCGCAAATCAATCTTGTTTCGTATCAAGAGGACGGGTGTGCCGAGATCTCTCAGCTCAGCAGCGATACGGCGGTCTTCATCGGTTTCCGACGCAGAGCCGTCCACAACAAATAAGATATAGCGGGCTTGCCGTGCCGCGTCGCGCGCCAATTGCACCCCCTGCGCTTCAACGATATTTTGCGCCTCTCTCATGCCGGCTGTATCCGTGAGACGCACGGGGATGCCGCCCAGCGAGGCGGTCTCTTCGATACGGTCCCGCGTGGTTCCCGCTTCTTCCGAGACGATAGCCCGTGTATCGCGTAGCAGCGCGTTGAAGAGGCTTGATTTGCCCACATTGGGCCGCCCCACGATCGCCAGTCCCACGCCTTCACGCAGCAAGATGCCCGTCTCCGCCGTTTCCAAGAGCGTCTTCATTTGTTTATTCGCGTCTTGAAGGCGCTGTATCAGGGCGTGATCGATGAGTTCCGGCAAATCATCTTCCGGAAAATCGACGGCCGCTTCGATACGTGCCAGGGAATCAGCCAAAATTTCGCGCAGCTCGTAAAGTGTTTCGGATAAAGCGCCCTCAGCCACGCTATTAGCCGCCGACAAAGCGCGGCGCGTTTGCGCTTGGATCAGATCAATGACTGCTTCGGCACGGGTGAGATCCATACGGCCGTTTAAGAAGGCGCGCAATGTAAATTCGCCGGGCCGCGCAAGACGGGCGCCGTGCCGCAGCGTTTCTTCCAAAATAGCGTTCAAAGGAACCATGCCGACGTGTCCGTTAAATTCAACGACATCTTCCGCAGTATAACTATGGGGGGCAGGCATGACATGAAGCAGTATTTCGTCAAGGGTACGTCCGGAAGCATCATGGACATGTCCATGAAAGACCCGTTGTTTGCCTTTGTCCGGAGTGCGCCCTTTCGAGGAGACGAAAATGGCGCGGGCAATAACAAAGGCGTCGGGACCGCTTACACGGACAATGCCGATACCGCCCTCACCGGGTGGTGTGGATATGGCGGTTATGGTGTCTTCTGTAGATGCGTAGTGCATCATTCTTCCGGGGAATTCGCATTCCCTTCCCTGCGTTTGTTTCGATTGCCGGCGGAATTATGACGCTGATTATTGCCTTTTCGCTCTCCCAAAGGGCTGATGACAATGGTTCGAAACAGGGAATCGCCTGTGCTGAAGGTGCGTATTTGCTTGTCTTTTTCCAAGGAAAGATGAATGATACGGCGATCTTGCGGGCTCAGTGGTTTCAGGCGCACATTACGATTGGTATCTTTTGCTTTTTGCGCCATGGACAGCGCCATATCCCGAAGCATTCCCCGGCGGCGGTCTACATAATCGCCCACATCAACCAAGACACGTTCGGAATTTTCGTTGCTGTCGCCGCGGGTCAACATGCGGTTGATCAGATATTGAAAAGCTTCCAAGGTCATGCCCCGTTTACCGATGAGGATGCCGCCATCTGCTTCACTGTCCACATGGAGCCGTGCGCTGCCTTCCTTATCGCGACAAAAAGAGACCTTACCCTGAAGATCCATATAGGAAATAATTTCTTCGAGTAATGCGGCAGCTTCCGTTCCCTGTTCATTAGAGATGGATTCGAAGGCTTCTTTTTCGGCGTCCTGAATGCTGCGTTCAGGCTCTTGATAAGTGGAGGAGGCAGCAGCAGCCATATTGACGAACTGTTCCACCAAACGCTGGGATTCCGAGGATTCTTCGAAGACGCTATTGGCCGGCTTTTTAGGGGATTGGGCGGATAGACGCCTGCCGCCTTCTTCTTTACGCGGTGCGCCGGCTTTTTGGGCCGGACGGTTTCCGGGTTGTTGCCGTTTTTGGCCTTGGGTTTGGTTGCGCCCTTTGTTTTTGTCGCGCCGATTATTTTGTCCTGATGCGGCGGGTCTGTTTGGAGTATGTTGCTGTTGCAGCGCAGCTCCGGAGCCGTCGCCGCACCGTTTCCTACGATTTCTTTGTTGTCCGCCTCTGGGCTGGCGTCTGGGGCCGGAATGACGTCGCTGCGTATCCTGCGGTTTGTGCAATTGCGCATGGTCCACTGCAATACGCACCCGTACGGGCCGTTTGCCCAGCCCTAAAAATCCTTTGCTCCCCTCATCGATAACGTCGATGCGTTCGACGGAGTCCATCTCTACACCGAGTTCTTTTAATGCCGATTGAATGGCTTCTTCTCGGGTCGCTCCCGAGCTTTCTATTGCTTTCATAGTCACATACTCCCGAATCGCCTCTAGCGTAATGCTAGGGTTAATGCTGGCGCCCGGGCCTCGCGATAAAATTAATGTTTTTTGGAATCTTTACGACGGCGGCCGCGTTGTTTTTGTTTGCGTACTTCTTTATTGATTTCACGTTGTTTTGCACGAGCAACGTCGTAAAAATGGCGAGGTTTAGCGGGCTTTTTTTTCTTGGGTTTAACAGAGTCGGCATCCACAGGAATGCCTCGAATAATGTAGTTTTGGGCAATGCCCAATAGGGTGCTGACCAGAATATATAAGTTCAGACCCGACGCCATGTTGTAGGTGATGACGGCGAAAAAGATAGGCATAATCGTCATCATCGTTTTTTGCTGTTGTGTTTGCACCGGCCCGGACATGGGCATTAATTTTTGGCTCGCAACCATGGACAGTGCCATCAACAGGGGCAGCAGATTAATGCTGTTCAGCGGCGCATTGGCAAAGGGGATGGGAATGTCAAAGGGCAGTGTCATCAGATGATCGGGTTCGCTCAGATCCTGTATCCACAGGAAAAAGGGCGCACGCCGAAGCTCAAAAGCACTCCACAACATCCTATACAATGCGATAAAGACCGGCATTTGCAACAGCATGGGCAGACAGCCTCCCAAGGGACTCACGCCGCGCTCACGGTAGAGCGTCATCGTGCGTTTTTGGAATTCCTGCTGGTCATCTTTGCATTCTTCTTTCAGCTTTTCTATCTCAGGTGCGAGCAGCGACATTTTGCGCATGCTCAGCATACTCTTCCACGTTAGCGGGAACATGGCCATCCGTACTAAAATGGTAAGGAAAATGATAGCAAGCCCATAGTTGGCGATGGCATGCGCATGGAACCAGACGAGAATAGCCAAGAGCAGCTTGGCGAACTGGTCCATGATTTTTACGGAAGTGAAAAAGGACAGCGCCGTATCAAGGGTGGGCCAGGCGGCTTCCAATGATTCGCGGCCCCGAGGCCCGATATACGCCTCATAGTCGAAGACGACGTCTTCACCGGGTTCCACTTCCGTGCGCGGCGCGCCCACGCCCAAGCGAAAATCTTGCTGCGTGCCGTGATACCATGCGTCGGCCTGTGCGAAATCAGGCTTAATCGCCACCGTAAAATAGGCACTGCAAACGGCTGCCCAGTCCGGATCCAGAACGCGGTCGTTATACCATGCGCGCGTGTTCGTCAGTTTAAACTTCGCCGTGGGGTGATAACTGTTGGCGTCATCCTTGCGCCACACCACATTCTGTTGGGCGCCTTTTCTCAGGTCGCCGCTGCTTACGTTGGGCCCCCAATACAGCGAAAGAGCGGGTTCATCGCGATCCAATCCGAGCAGCCGTTTTTCCTCGGACAGATTCGTATACCGCACGCTCACGTCTACCACATGGGCATCTTCCCGAAGCCTGAAGGTCTTTTCCAGCCGCACATAATCAGGGATTTCCAACTGGAAGGAGACGGTATTGGCATCCGCAGCGGGACCGACACTCCAGCGCCGATAATTGAGGGCGTCGCCCAAGTTGGTATCGGTGAAGAAAAGCGCCAAGGGATATTCGGATTCACCGTCGCTCAACAATTCGCTTTGCGGAACCAGCTGAATGGAATCGGCTCCGTCTTGACCCAAACGTACCGTCGCCTGTTTAAGACGTGCGCCTACGGGGGTAAAGACCAACTCGAGATGCGCATTCTCCAAGATGATTTCCGCCCCGTCGTCTTCATCAGCTTCGTCGACAGGCGGCAGGGCTACCGCGCCGGCGGGACTATCCTCGTCAACAGTTGTCGGCCGCGGTGTTTCCCGATCAAAGGGGCTCCGCTCCTCTGCTTTCGATTCGCCCTCGCTCAGGTCAATGACCGTCTCAGTCGGTTCGGGCCGAGGCGCCGGTTTCGGCAGAAAAAATTGAGTCCAGATCAATACCAGCGCGACCATCAACACGATGGCAATCAGTTGATTTCGTTGTATCTCTTTGTCGTCTTTTCCGTCAAACAATATAAGTCTCCCGCCCTTTATCAGGACAGTATTAAGACCTGCCGCACGGCCCGGAGTGATGTTTTGCTTTCATTGGCTGTGTGCGGCTTGGTACCGGATCATACCCGCCTTTGCAAAAGGGCTGGCAGCGCAGCAAACGCCACGTCGCCAAGCCGATACCTTTGAAAAGGCCGTGTTGTTCCAGCGACTCAATCGCATAGCGAGAACAGGAAGGTTCAAAACGGCAGTGTTCGCCGAGCAAGGGCGATATGAACCGTTGATAAATGCGAATCATCGCTATCAATATACTACGCATTGTGCAGCCATGGTCCAAACATGCGTTGAAGTTCCCCAATACATTGGGAACCTGTTAAGGAGCTACTTGATACACGGGCCACTACAATCAATTCCGTGCCTGCCGGAAAGCACATTTGATGATGGCGGAAGAATTCACGGATTAAACGTTTCATCCGATTACGCGTCACCGCGTTGCCAACTTTACGGGAAACGACCAGTCCCAGTCGTGTTTCCGTACCGCCGGCTTCCGCCAGATATCCGATAAAATGGGGTCCCCAGACCTTTTTGCCCTTGGAAAATACCTGGTCAAAGTCGGACTTCCTAAGAAGCCGCACAGTCCGGGGATATAAATAGCGTTCCGGCACCGGATCTAATCAGTTACCTCCCCATGGAATCGGAAACACTGAGACTGCGACGACCGCGACGACGACGCGCAGCGATCACTTTGCGTCCGCCTACAGTCGCCATACGCGCACGGAAGCCATGGGTGCGTATACGACGCGTATTGGATGGTTGATAAGTCCTTTTCACGACAGACTCCTTTACATAAGTTACTAATAGTAAGTGGTTAATACTGGAACATATTGCCGCCGCAGGGTGTCACAGGGGCAAATAACAGAAAAGCATACCCTCCGCCTCTTCCCCCACAGATACCGCAGGCACTGCCCATCCATTCTTGGGACACTACCAACATCTATAATATAGTGTATCGTTTACGGCATAATAAAGTCAAATAGCTGCGCCGAGCGGCAACAGGCGCTTGTCCTGTCCTTCCGCTCAGACCGATGTCAGGGAATCCCGTGTCCAACGTGCTTTTTTGCTCAGCAAGCCCTCAATAATGAGGTCGGTCGCCTCATCTTCATCCAAACCGCGGCTGAGCAGTGCCTGCAGCTGTCGCGAAGACACACTGCCAATCGCTGCTTCGTGGGTGATGTGAGCGCTGGGATTGCGCACTTCCACCGTTGGCACTGCCCGCGCCGCCGCCGCGTCCAACACGATTTCTTTACAGTCTACATG
>JAAYJI010000116.1 GCA_012523015.1 Candidatus Hydrogenedentota bacterium | reverse complement strand
TAGCTTGGCCTTGAACTTATCCGTGAATTGTCTGCGTTTCTTGCCCATCTGCATCCTTTCTTTTTGACCATTTAAAGGATACAGATTCCACTTAAGACAGTGGTACTAATTTCGGGGTAAACCGCAAGCCAAACGCGCCCGTCAAAAAAACAGCGATGATCGATTAATTCCTTTTAACTTAAATACAAAACGGGGCAACGCGTAAAACAAAGCGACTTTTCCCCTTCTTTCAGGAAGTTCCCGTTACTTCTGTTACAATTGTATTTTCAAAGCGACATTGCTATAGTCTATCCGTTGATAAACACTTGGATAAAGGGATTGATTAACAAGGGAGAAGCCGTTATGTATTTATTAATTACCCTATGCACCATTTTTGCGCAAGTCTCCGCTGAGGCGCCTGCTTTAGACGCGTTAAACGACGTCTTTGAAGGGCAACCTGCCAATGAAATGATGCAGCGTTATTTGACTGAGGAGATTTTGACTGCCTTGGAATCGCGCAAGGCACGGTACGAGGAACTTAAGACTCCCGAGGAGGTTTATGCCTATCAAAAAGAATTGAAGGCCTTTTTTGTCGATCAATTAGGCGGATTTCCTGAAAGGGTCCCGTTAAATGCCCAAACTCTGGATTCAGGTGAAACGGAATGGTTCCGCTATGAAAAGATCATTTTTGAAAGCCGGCCCAATTTTTTTGTAACCGGTCTTCTCTATTTGCCGAAAGATATCGGTCCTTGGCCCGGTGTCATCGTTCCTTGTGGACACAGTATCGAAGGCAAGGCATCCGATCCTTACCAGCGCATCTCCATGCTCCTTGCTGCCAGTGGTATGGCTGCTTTGTGCTACGATCCCGTGGGACAGGGTGAGCGCTACACCTATTTGAAAGAAGATGGCTCTAATGAATTTGGTTCCACCCTCGAGCATACGTTAATTGGTGTTGGCGCTATTTTAACAGGCACAAATACAGCCGGTTATCGCGTATGGGATGGTATGCGCGCTATAGACTACCTTCAAAGCCGTTCAGATATTATTGCCGATCGCATAGGCTGCACAGGCAACTCCGGCGACGGCACGTTGACCAGTTATCTGATGGCACTAGATGAACGTATCGTATGTGCCGCGCCCTCCTGTTATCTGACGACCTTCGAAAAACTCGTCACTACGATTGGGCCGCAAGATGCAGAACAAAATATTTTCGGTCAAATCGCAGGCGGTCTTGACCATGCAGACTATGTTCATTTGCGCGCGCCTAAGCCCACCTTAATCTGTGCTGCAACCCAAGACTTCTTTGATATTAACGGCACATGGCAGACCTTCCGCGAAGCCAAGCGTATCTATTCACGATTGGGCTTTTCAGAACGTGTCGACTTGATTGAAAACGATGATACCCACGGTTTTGCCCGTCCGCAGCGAGAGGCGGCTGCACGCTGGATGAGCCGTTGGCTATTGGGGATTGATCGTGTCATCACCGAGCCTGATTTTACCGTGTTTACCAAAGACGAGGCCCTGTGTACGCCAGAAGGACAGGTGCTGTTGCGCGACAATGCCCGGTCTGTTCTTGATTTAAACCTGGAACGGGCAGAACAATTAGAAGAAAAATGCAGCACTTTTCGCAAGGGGAAAGACGACGGCGCCTATCGCGATAAAATTCGCGAACTCATCGGCCTCTCGGAAAAGAAAGAATCTGCCGCCAAGATAATCCATCCGGAAGATAAATCGGCCAATAGTGCAACAAAAGAATTTTTTGTGATTCAATCGGAACCCGGTATTTTTCTGCGCAGCTGTCTTGTCAAACCGGAAGAATTTACCGGAGGCTATGTAATCATCTGTGAAGATACAAACTTGGAGACTACCCTCGCCAATGACAAACTTCTGGATGGCCTTTTGTCGGCCGGTCATACGCTTTGCTTGGTTGAACTTCGCGGCTTTGGAGAAACAGCCGGCGGCTCCTCCGGAGACAATTGGAGGAAATATGTCGGGGCAGAATGGAAAGATTATTTTCTAGCTTATTTGTTAGGAAAATCCTATGTGGGCATGCGTGCCGCCGATATTATGGCGGTCACAGAAGTCTTGCGCAATCTGGAAGAGCGGTCTTTTTATCTCTATGCTTCCGGTCAGGCAACTGTGCCTGCGCTGCATGCGGCCGCCCTACACCCAGGTCTCTTCGTCCATACAACCTTACGACATGGCATTGCTTCATGGATGGACGTTGTGCGGGAACCCCGAGCCGGGCAACAACTCATCAATAGTGTCCACAACGCCCTGTCTTGGTATGATCTGCCGGATTTGGCCAACTTAATACCACAGGAACAACTTAGCATTCTAGACCCGCAAACGCCTCGTTTTTAATCTTTGCGTTTATTTTCAGAGTTTGATTTAAGTCAAGGTATTGTGTTTTTCCACAGGTTATAATAATCGCGAACTGGTCAGAGACTTAACTCAAACAGCAAAGGAAAACACGATGGTAGTTAGAAATATCATCAAGATAGATGAAGAAAAATGCGATGGTTGCGGTCAATGTATAGTTGACTGTGAAGAAGGTGCTCTTGCGATTATCGACGGCAAAGCGAAATTAATCAAAGAAAGTTATTGTGACGGTTTGGGTGCGTGCATCGGCAACTGCCCCACCGGCGCGTTGACTTTGGAAAAACGAGAAGCGCCGGAATTTGAGCTGCCCGAATCATTGGCTGCATCCATTGCCGCGTCAAAAGCGGCTGTATCCACGCCTGAACCGGTACATGCCTGCCCCTCTATGACGGCGAGACCTCTTCCCGCTGCTTTTCCTCCCGCCGGCGGCTGCCCGAGATCACAAGCACGGCAATTCCAGAGACCCGAAGCGGAAACGACTTCTTCCACTGCAATGGATAGTCCGTCGGCTTTGGGACATTGGCCCATTCAGCTGCATTTGGTAAACTTTAACGCTCCCCATTTTCAATCGGCACATATACTTATCGCGGCGGATTGCTGCGCTTTTGCTTGTGGTTCCTTCCATCCCCGTCTTTTGAAAGGGAAAGCGGTTGCAATTGCCTGCCCTAAACTGGATGATAGTACGGGGTACATGCAGAAATTGACTGCTTTATTTCAAAACGCACAGCCGAAAAGTGTTACTGTAGTGCGTATGGAAGTACCCTGTTGTCGAGGAATTACACAATGGCTGCTCAGTGCCAGAAAAGCTGTCGGCAGCACCTTGGCAGTTGAGGAAATTATTCTTGGCGTGGAAGGTTCCATCATTGCGCGTAATGTATATGCTGATTAACATATAATGCCTCTGTTTCAATATAATTTGGTAGATAAATTTTCACCTAACATCTAAAAGGAGAATGAAATGTCGATGTTCTGTTATCAATGCGAACAAACCGCCCAGTCCACGGGATGTACCGCCCATGGTGTCTGCGGCAAAGATCCGGAAACCGCTGCTCTGCAAGATTTGCTGATCCACGTAGCCAAAGGTGTATCCCAAAACGCTCATTGCGCCAGGCAGCAGGGAATCAAAGACGCGGAAGTAGACCGCTTTGTAATGGAAGCGTTGTTTACAACCGTGACCAATGTGAACTTTGATGCCGATACGCTCGTAACGATGGTTCAAAAAGGCGTTGAACTGCGCGACCGTATGCGCAAAGCCTGTGTAGACGCCTGCGACGGCACTGCGAAACCGGCGCAAGGACCTGCGTCCTTGGAAATCGCGTCGACCCGTGAAGAAATGGTTCGCCAAGGTGTTTCCATCAGTCTTGAAAACCGACTTGAACATTTTGGTCAGGATATTGCCGGCCTTCAAGAATTGATCCTCTACGGATTAAAGGGCATGGCTGCTTATGCTGATCATGCTTGTATCTTGGGCGTGGAAGATGATGAAGTTTATGCCTTCACCCATGACACACTCGATTTTCTCGCACGCAGCGTTGATGATGTCGATGCACTCGTAGCCCGTGCGCTGAAGGTAGGGGAAGTCAATCTGCGTACCATGGAAATCTTGGATCAAGCCAATACGGGAACCTATGGTCATCCCGAACCGACCCAAGTGCGCGTGACACCGATCAAAGGGAAATGCATCCTTGTTTCCGGCCATGATCTGAAAGACCTGGAAGCCTTGCTCATTCAAACAGAAGGCAAAGGCATCAATGTGTATACCCATGGTGAAATGCTGCCTTGTCTTGCCTATCCCGGACTCAAAAAATATAAGCACTTGGTGGGCAACTATGGAAGCGCTTGGCAGAATCAAGCCAAAGAGTTTGATGCTTTCCCCGGATCTATCTTAATGACGACCAATTGCATTCAACGGCCGCGTCAAAGCTATCAATCCCGTATTTACACCTGTGGTCTCGTGCAGTGGCCGGGCGTCATGCACATCAGCGACCGCAATTTTGCCCCTGTCATTGAAGCTGCTCTCGCTGCCCCGGGATTTACAGAGGATGGCGAAGAACAATTTATCACCATCGGCTTTGGACACAATGCGGTCATGAATGTGGCGGGCGCGGTTATTGATGCTGTAAAGGCCGGAAAGATTCGCCGCTTCTTCCTTATTGGCGGTTGCGACGGCGCAAAAGTAGGGCGCAATTACTATACGGATCTTGCCTCCAGTGTCCCGGATGACTGTGTGATCATGACCCTTGCTTGCGGTAAGTATCGCTTCAACAAACAAGAGTTCGGTGATATTGGCGGTATCCCCCGTCTGCTTGATATCGGACAATGCAACGACGCTTATAGCGCCATTCAAATCGCTGCTGCGCTGGCAAACGCCTTCGAATGCGGTCTCAATGACCTGCCCCTTTCCATTGTATTGAGCTGGTACGAACAAAAAGCAGTCGCCATTTTGTTGACCTTGCTGCACCTTGGCCTTCAAGGCATGCGTATTGGACCCTCCCTCCCCGCTTTCGTAGGTCCTAACGTGCTTAAGGTTCTAGTTGATACCTTCGGTTTGACACCCATCAACGAAGTTGAAGCTGATTTGGCCGCCATGCTCGGCTAATCAAACGGATTGTAATGATGACAGCTTTCCAATTAGCTGAACTTTATGAAGTGCTTGGCAATCGCAGCGGGCGACTTGAGAGAGAAGGACCTCTTCTTCTTGAGGCGCTCGCTGCAGCGCCCAACCGACGCCTTGCAGATCTCGCCTGCGGTTTGGGCTTGCATGCCGCTTTTTTTGCGGAACATGGGGCACAAGTGTATGCTTCTGATTTGAGCGCAGAAATGGTTGCCCATGCACAGAAGCATCGCAGCGCGCCGACGATTCAGTACCGTGTAGGCGATATGTGTTTTCCAAGCGATGGCCCTTTTGGGCTTATGGTGTGCTTAGGCAATTCACTGTGTCTACTGGCCAATAAAGAAAAACTGGCAACTTTTTTCCGGAACAGTTTTGAGGTCTTAAGTCCCGGCGGTATATTGATTACCCAGACTCTCAACTATGAAAAAAAAGCGTTGCAACAGCCCAGAATACGCACGGAGGAAGCGAAGTTGCCACAGGGTAAACTTGTTGCTGTAAAGCGCTTTGTCCCTGAAGCAACACAGACACAATTGACCATTGACTATCTTTCCGCTTCAAGTACCGGAATGCGTGAAACCAGAGAATCCTTTGTTTTACAACATTGGATCGCCTCTTTTCTTCAGAGTATTGGTGAAAAAGCCGGTTTCTCCCTAAGAGGCCGCTATGGCGGTTATGACAAAAGTCCCCTCTCCCCCGATTCAACCGATATTATTCTTTCTTTTGAGAAGCCGAGCAGCAAGCAATAACTAAAAAACAGCAGCAAAGAGTAATGTTAATTTACGCTCTGCTGCTGTATTTTTTATTTTTGCCAGAGGGAATGATTAGCGTGCTTTGCCCTGACTGGCAACAGCGTCCATGGCTTTGCGAATGGCTTCAGGGTCGCCAAGATACCGATGCCCGAGGGGCTTGAGTGCTTCATCTAATTCATAGACTAAAGGCACACCGGTCGGGATGTTGAGACCGATAATATCCTCTTCCGAAATGTTGTCCAGATACTTAACCAAGGCACGAAGACTGTTGCCATGCGCTACAATGAGAACTCGTTTCCCCGCGGTCACTTGGGGCGCAATGCTTTCTTTCCAATAAGGGATCACGCGGGCGACGGTCTCTTTGAGGCTCTCTGTGGCGGGAATTTCTGCTTTGGAGAGATGGCTATAACGCCGATCTTTTGACGCGTTGCGCGGGTCGTCTTCTTCCAGAGGCGGCGGTGTGATGGAATAGGAACGCCGCCAAATTTTCACTTGCTCTTCCCCATGTTTCGCCGCCGTTTCGGATTTATTTAACCCTTGAAGCGCGCCGTAATGCCGCTCATTCAAACGCCAGTCGCGCGTAACAGGCAGCCACATCTGATCCAATTCATCCATAACATGCCACATGGTACGGATGGCACGTTTCAAGACGGAAGTATAAACGACATCGAATTCGTAGCCTTCTTCCCGTAGGATTTTTCCGGCCGATTGCGCTTCAATGCGCCCATGATCGCTCAAGTCTACATCTGTCCAACCGGTAAAGCGGTTGTCAAGATTCCAAGTACTCTGTCCGTGTCGTATCAACACCAGCTTATGCATGTAGAAACTCCTTTTTAACTACTAATCCAATTCAAATTATATTATTGACTGTCAATTGTTTTATGACCTTGCTTCGTCACCTATCAATAGTCTTTTTCCAGCTTCTTTTAACAAAACTGTGAAAGAAAACTGGCGCCCTGAAAGAAACCTTGCCAATCAGTGAATGCGGTGTCTTCATGTTCAATGCTCAAGACATCATCATAACCATTATGCAATAATTCACCGATATATTCACCCCAATGGATGCTGCCATACCCGGGGATAACATAACGCCACCACCCCTCCGAATAAATTCCCTGCCATGCACGGGCCGCGTGATTAATGTACGTGTCTTTGGCATGGGTATGAAAGAGGCGTTCTTTAAATAGTGAAATCGGTTCCAAGTAATCACAACCTTGGTGCACTAAGTGGGAAGGATCATAATTTAGTCCAAAATGTTCATCAGGAATTGCGTCAAACAAGACCTCAAAGCTGTCTAATCCTTGCAGACAGGTTTGGAACCAGTTTTCCACAGCAATTTTTACGCCTTTTTTTGAAGCATGTGCAAGGATGGGCTTAAATGCTTTCGGCAACACCGTTTCGATGGTTTCTATATTGGACATACCGGGCACGGGAAATCCGGTGAGCATCGAAACTACAGGGACTTCCAAGGCGGCGGCGGCATTGATCACTTTTTTAGCGATTGCCTGGGTCTCTGCCATTTTTTCGGGATGGCTAATGTCGCAAGTGTAGTATCCCAAGGCGCTGATACGAACCATGGATTCTTCACATTTTGTGCGTATCTCTTTGATACGTTTCTTGTCCAATTGAAGGGCGTCAATGTGCGGGCTTCCGGGATGGGCAGGTATTTCCAGAGAATCAATAAAGCTATCTTCAATCATATCCAGAATATCTTCCAGACTATAATTGGATAATGGTGTTGTAAGTATTCCAATATTCATTGATTTTGTCTTTCACTGTTCATAACCATCCCGAAAAATGCAGGTCGATACACTTCAACGTACTTATCTCGCATCTATCCCACATTCGAAAAGAAAAGAACGCCCGGTCAGCGGCAGTATATCACAGCCTGCATTTTTTGATCTAATTCGTGGAGATAGCGTGTGGTTTTATCAGGAGCGCGGCCGATAATCGGGACATCGGGTCGCATTGGGCCGTTCAGGTCGGTGACAAGCACTTGGATAGTCATATTTACAGTTGTCGCAAAGAAATTCTGTGGGGCATTTTTGTAGAAGCCACCACGCTTGAAAGCGCGCTTTTAACTTTTTCCAACTCATATTTTGCTCTTCGTAAATCTACTTTAAGATTGTCTGTTTTTTTTATAAATGATCACCCGATTACAAGGATTTTTTAAATCGTCTACGATATTCAATAGGGCTGCATCCTTGATAGCGTTTGAAGATTTTTATGAAATTACTTTGATCGGCAATGCCTACCAATACAGCTATCGCTGAGGCGGATATTTGCGTGTTTCTCAAAAGCAGAGATGCCCGGGTAGTTCGGATTTGTCCCAGCACTTCGGAAAAAGAAGCCCCCGTCAGCTTTTGGAGCATCCTTGTAATGGTAGACGGCGCCACATCAGTTTCAGCGGCAACTTTTGAAAGTAGATTATTGGCTGCGTAGTCTTGGCAAATGCTGTTCATAGCCGCGGGAAGATAGCTGTATTTCTCTTGAAAAATTGTCTTGGAATTACGGGCAATGAGACGCGCCACTTTTTCTGCCCCTTTCAGAAGCGCTTTGCGATCCTTATCTTTAGAGGCTTCTTCAATAAAGTGTTTATATTCCACCCACGCAGCATCGGTCACAGCGCCAAAGTTCTGCGTAATTTCAAGCAGTATAACAAGACAATGCGCTAATTGGGCGTGGATGGCGAGCGGCGCACTTCCTATTTCATCAATCCGATCTTCTAAAAAATGCTGCACTTCACGGCTTTGCCCGCATAAAAGAGCCAAACCAACGATTTTGTAGTGTATGGCTGTATTTTGTGTGTGCTCAAGCTTTATTGATGTTGTGGAAGGAGTTTCTTCAAGTGAGGTCTCCAATTCTAAGTCGTCTGTATCCGTCTCTTCCCAGCGTTCCAGACGCGCCTTTAAGCCCCATAGAAGCCAATCCATTGAGGCACTCACGGATGCCATGGGCAAACGGCGTATATCATCTGTTTTGAAGGGAAGTAAAAAATCCTTTTCTTTGTGTTCTTTTCCCGTCAGGGCAATGAAGCCTTGTCGTATCGCGTAGTGAATGCCTTGTGTCATCCCTTCAGGTATAAAGGGGCCGAACACAAGGGTATAAGGTTCATCTTTGAAAGGTACTGCGATAACACAGTTCAACCCCATATGGCAGACAAAGTTCACGGTGTTCTGTCTCAGCCCCGATAATAGGGCGGCGTCTTCTCGTGATTTTTGACACGCGTTTCTACCCGCAGCCGTAGCGTTGACCCAGTGGCAAGCGGCACATCCCCCCCACCCTTCTATTTTCAGTCCTCCGCCACTGTGAATGCACAAGGGCAAAGCGGCAGATAACGCTGCCATTTCCAAAATCCTGTAGGTTTCGGGATCTCGAAAAAAGGTTGGCGCGAGTATCATAGAGAGACCTCAAAGACAGGTGAAGTAATATCAGCGTCGGCAACGCGTACATCTACCGGCCAACTTTCCAATGCCTCACGGGCAAGACGGCAAGCAAGATCAGGACAGTTATTGTCTCGGCTGATATGAGTTAACACAACCAGCTGCAGTGCGTCATGAGAAATGTCTTTCAACAAGGCCTGTACATCATGATTAGAAAGATGTCCGTAACGTCCATGGATACGCTGCTGTATCTGTGGCGGGTACGGTCCTTTTCTGAGCATTTCCGGACAATAATTGGATTCAATTACCAGTGCATTGGAACCGGCTAATCGTGTGCGAATGAGGTGTGAACAATGCCCAAAATCTGTAGCCGTACCCAATTTGACGCCGCCGCATTCAAAAGTATAATTGACAGGATCGGCTGCATCGTGAGAGACGGCGAAACTCGTGATCAAAATATCGCCAATTGAAAAGGATGCGCCGGATTCAAAACATTCTATTTTGGGAAGACGACCGATAGAAGCGGGCAAGGCATCGGCGCATCCATAGGTCATGAAAACGGGTACCTTTGTTTTTCTTGCAAGGGTACCCAAACATTGAACATGGTCGGTGTGTTCATGGGTAATCAAGACCGCATCCAAAGCGTCCACAGGGACGCCAAGCTTTTCTAAGCGTTCGGACAGTCTCCTAAAACTGAAACCGCTATCCAGCAATAGCTTTGTTTTTTCAGAAGATATCAACATGGCATTGCCACTGCTGCTGCTTCCAAGAATCACAAACTGCAACACACTAAATATACTTTCTATGACGGAGGTCAGTTATAAGAATAAAGTTCTATTTTGTTTCATCTATAAGGGAAAAATAGCGCCCCATCCAATAAGCGAGAAGATAATCGTGTCCATTAAATTCCATAGGATCATCTTTTGATCGATCTCCAGCGCTATAATAGGGGTTTTGCACCCAAGCAGACCAAGCTTTGCTACGGTACGCCATGGGCACCAAGTCGCCCTCCTTGAGGTCAACCTTCGGAATGATTGGCTTGAGTTGCAGCTCGAATTTTGTTGTGTAGCTTTCGAGGGTGTCTTGATTCCACTTCATATCAAATGGAAACTGTTGCAACGTTTCTAGGGCGCCCTCTACATGAGCTTTGTCGCCCAAATATTTCGCGGCCAGAAAGGCAAACAAAGGATTTTGTTCCGGCATCTTACCGGGAAACTTATCGGTACCGATCCATGTACGGTTCAGACTCTCCTGAATTTTGACACGGACATTCTCTTCTGTTTCATACACCAATAAAGGCAAATAGGCAAGAAATAGTAAGACATCGTCGCTATAGTTCACAAATCTGGGTGCCGCCATGCGTCTGGCTTTAGACGCGATTTCAAGATATTGTTCTTCTTCAGCCCAATGTTTATATAAGTTTTCATAGTAACTTTCTTTCGTTACATGAGCAGCCACTTTCAAGGCTTGAAGCCAAAGCAATGCATTCATCGCTTCGCCGCGCATAACATACTTTGGCCCATAACGTCCCCAACGGGTTGGTTTATCGTCCACATCTACAATCTGCATTTCATGCTTGCAGATCCGATCTACAATGGCAGTAACATCCCATTTAATTCGCTCTTTTTCCGCATCGTCGGCTGTCAAATCATAGGCAAATGCAAAACCAAATAGGAGCCCCGCCACTTGATCGGTACTTACATCGCCGCGCCACGAATATTTTCCACAGGGAGAGTCTCGCCAAATGCCATCATCGTCATTGGCTTTGTCAATAGGCCAAGCCGCACGGGCAGGCACGCCGGGTGTTCCGGAAACGGAACACAACAAATGGAGTGCTTCTAAGGATTGAAGGGCAGCTTTATGATCGGCAGGTGACGCAGTCACGGCATATTTCATTGCGAGAGCGGCGGTATAGATGCCGGTCATGTAAGCATTGTCAGGCATGTTATACGCAATGAAGTCTCTATCTTGGGTAGGGAGTTTGAGTTTGCACAAAGCTTGACCTTCTAAGAGAAAACGCTCCTGCATGTCATATTCAAAGATTTCTGCTTTTTTATGAAGCGGGACGGCGGCAAGGGGATATGCAAAGATGGCCGTTAAACAAAGGAAAATCGGCACTATGAGCGTTGATGCTTTAGAAAGGAAAAAAGAGAGATAAAGGGGTCGTCTGTTCAGCAGTGCCATTCTTTATTCCTCTTCATCTTCAAGGGAGTCGCGACTGCCCAAACCGGGTTCCGGATCGAAGTGAGACCGTTTGTTCTCTGTTTCACTGAAACTGTCAGCCGTGGGAAGAGGATCTTGACTGTCCCGTATAACCGGCCAAAGTTTTGAATATTTTTGGTTGATCTCAATATATTCTTGCCACTTTTCGGGCACTTCCTCATCGCAATAAATGGCTCGTACCGGACATTCCTCCACACATACACCGCAATCAATGCATTCATCAGGATCAATGACCAACATGTTTTTCCCCTCACGAAAACAATCAACGGGGCATACACTGACACATTCCGTATATTTACATTTAATGCAGGGGTCACAGACTACAAAAGCCATTTTTATTTCTCCTTAAGTTGCGCACAACTCAGTTCCTGTAATGCTCTCCTCGTTTAGCATAATAATCGTTCAGACCGTCAATAAGGGCGTCTTCTGTTTGTAAGTCTGCTTCCACGACGGGATCCAGTCTAGCCTCAAAAAGAGCACGGGATGTTACGGGGCCTATAGAAGCATAAACGACCGGTTGAATTGCTGAAAGTACGCTCCGATTCAATCGTGATGCCATAAAAGAATGGACTGCGGAAGGACTAAAAAAAGTTACAATATGCGGTTTAAATGCACTCAGTGTTTTAGCTTCATCGGGGGTGATTCTGCGGTGTTTGGTCTCATAACATATTACGGAAGAAACGTCCATTCCGCGAATCTTTAAGGCACATTCAATTTCCGGATTGGCGAGATTGCCTTTAGGATATAGGATCCGTTTTCCAATAGGGTGTTGTTCCGCCGTGAAAAGACTCTTTAGCAAGGCACTTGCCACATAGGGTTCCGGTAAAACTTCCGGCACCAGTCCCTGTGATTCCGCCGCTTTCTTTGTTGCCTCTCCAATCACAGCTACCCGGCAGTGGGCAATATCCGCCCAGGACTTTTGCATTTTTTCTAGACATTGCGAAAAATAATGAACAGCGTTGACACTCGTCAATAGCAGCCAATCGAAGTCTTCCAAATTGTTGGGGCATTGGATCGCTGCATTTTTTTCAATTTGAATGAGCGGCAGGTACAGGACATGTGCACCGTGGCGTTCAAGTTTTTCTCCAAAACTTTTCGCCTGAGATTGTGCCCGGGTAACAACGATGTTTTTATTGTCGATGGCGCTATAAAAAAAATGGTTCTTCAACACAATTGTAAGCCTTTAGCTAATCGCAAACCGATGTCTTCGCCCTGTCTTTGCGCCTCTTCCACGGAGGCTTCTTCGTGTATGCATAATTTCTTGCCCGTATCAGGATTGCAGGCGATAGCACGGATATCCAAGGTATTGCCAATACACTGCGCATAGGTTCCCAAAGGCGCACGACATCCACCGCCGAAACCTTTCAATATAGCTCGCTCACAGTGTACCTCCGCCGCGGCGCGGGCATCGTGGAGGGGCGTAATAAGTCCGGCGAGTTCGACATCTTCAGTGCGTATTTCCAATGCCAAAGCACCCTGACCCGGCGACGGCAGCATCTGTGACAAGCTAATGATTTGCATAGGCGTATCGTTTTCCAATCGTAAACGACGTATGCCCGCGAGAGCCAGAATTGCGGCGTCAAGAGGGCCTTCCACAACTCTTGCAATCCGGGTCGGTACATTGCCCCGTAATTCGACAATTTCTAAATCGGGGCGGATTAACAGCAGTTGGATTTTTCGACGCAAACTGGATGTCCCAACACGAGCCCCTTGAGGCAGCTCTTCCAATGTACAGCCGTTTTTCGTAATCAGTATATCTTCAGGCGCTTCACGTTCGGGGATAGCACAAAGATAGAGACCTTGGGGCTGTTGAATAGGCAAATCTTTCAAGCTATGAACCGCCACATCAATGGCTGCATCCAACAAAGCGTGTTCGATTTCGCGGGTAAAGGCACCTTGTCCGCCGATGGCACTCAATGGCAGATCCGTCAATTGATCTCCGGTTGTGGAGACAATGGATAGATCGGTTTTAATAGAAGGATTCAGTTCCTCGAAACGCGCCATAATATGTTTGGTTTGAGAAAGGGCAAGGGCACTGCCTCTGGAACCAAAAACAACAGTATTCAAAGTCACGAATCTCCCAAACTGAAAAGGCGTTCCATAAGAGCGATCATAAGATCCTGTTCTTCGGGGTTGGCATGTTTGACCACCTCAACGGGATGGTGGAGCAAACATTTTGTAATGCGTACAGACAACTGTTCTATCTCTCTTTTGTGACGGTCCGTTAAGTCGTTGACAGATGCGAAGGTATTTTGCAACTCTTTTTGGCGGATATCATGAAATTTTTCTGTCAGAGCCGAAATAATCGGATCTGCATTCAGCGTATGGCGCCAATGAATAAAGCTGTCAACCTCAGCTTGGACAATATCCATGCAAGCCGGGATTTCATCCTGTCTTTTCGCCAAATTGCGTTCCGCCATGCCTTGCAGGTCATCCATATCATAACAGTAGACATTATCAATGCCTCCCGCTTCGCGTTCAATATCGCGGGGGATGGCAATGTCAATTACAATCATAGGCGCCCGCTGCCGCTGCTCTATAGCCTCTTCAAAATCCGAAGCTTTTAAAATGAGTTCGGGGGCTCCTGTCGAAGCAATAACAATATCTGCGCGGTGTAAGTGGCAATGGAGCGCATCAAAAGCGATCGCTTCACCATGATAACGGCGCGCAAGCTCTTTCGCGCGCGCCAAGGTACGGTTAAGCACCATCACATGTTGGATACCTCGATCGACGAGGCTTTTCATCGCCAGTTACCCCACTTGACCGGCACCGATAATCATCGCCGCTTTCCCATGTAAATCCTGCAAGATGGATTCGACGAGATCAACAGCGATGGACGCGACAGAGACTTTGCCTCGGCTGATCTGCGTTTCGGTACGCACTCTTTTGCCGCATTTTAAAGAACGTTCCAGTAAAGTACTTAAAATTCGGTTGAGCGTGCCCGCTTTCTGCGCAACATCATACATGTATTGGATCTGGCTCATGATTTCGTTTTCGCCTACCACCATGCTGTCCAGACTCGCCGCCACTCTGAAGAGGTGGGTAACCGCTTCTTTTTCAGTTTTGTGGTAAAGAAATCCCGAAAACTCAGATTCCGCCAGTTGATAGGTTGAGCCTAAAAATTGGATCATTTTTTCATGGAGCTGCTTTTCCGGAATATGGCGGGCATTGGCATAGAGTTCTATGCGGTTGCACGTGGTAAGCAGTGCCGCGCCGCTGCCTTCGCCCAAACTTTGCTGAAAGGCGGCAAGCAGCTTCCCCGGATCCGCCACGGAAAGCGTCATTCGTTCCCGGAGTGCAAGGGGGCTGGTGTGGTGACTTAATCCTGTTAATGCAAGAACCATAGCTGGAATTTAATCCGTTGGAAGGGTTGTAAACTGATAAGAAGGTTCCTTTATTGTACCTGTAAACAGCCTCTATTATCCAAAATTCGTAAAATGACGTGAGATTCAATTTAAGTCATTGTATATTTAAGAATAACAATGAGCGCCTTATCCTTTGTTGTATTCTTTCCGAAAACATTATTCTATCATGACTGAAGTCTTTGGCGCTCCACGAATTGAAGGGGGTATAAGTTGCATTTTTGTTTTTATAAGTTGTAGAGTATCGTCAGTTGTCATAAAAGTTTTATGATTCTCTCTTTTAATTAACCCACCCTGTTCATTCTTCTTTGAATAAATAAAGAAAACGTGCGAGAATTCCTTGTCCTGCTGTCAAGCCCCCGCTTTTTGGTCCAGTTGTTATGAGAGTTTCTGTGTTTCATGAGCGCGCCTCCTGGCAGGATTGCATGGGCGCTTGTGGAGCCGAGCGTAGCGAG
>JAAYJI010000115.1 GCA_012523015.1 Candidatus Hydrogenedentota bacterium | reverse complement strand
TGCTTCATGCCACTTCGCTTTCCAGCAACGCTTAAATCCTGACAAGGCGCGCCGAATGTGATTATGTCTACTGGCTAAACCGCAGCGCCGTTAATATTGCGTACATTTCCGTAATGTTTCATTCGGCATAGTCCCTTCCCGTCATAAAGGCTGCCGGCAATTAAAGCGCTGCCTATGACTTTGTTTAGTTGTTTATAACCTTAATCGGAATCCCTTTCGCCTCCGCAAACCCATGCTCCATGTTGCACCCTCGGCTGTTACGCCAATCTCCGGCAATCCATAACTCATCACGCCGGCTTAACGCTTCAAAACAATGTATCAAGCCCTCCAGATAGGGAAGTTGATCGTAAAAGAACCCTGTCGCGTGTAGCGGGCTGTAAAACGTGCAATCCGGGTGTTTGTGCAGTAGCCCCTTGTGTTTGTGCAGTAGCCCCTTGATAACATTCTCAACCTTCTCCACGTTCTCTTGTTCGCCGCCGAATGGGTAAGCGATGTAAATTATCCGCATGGCCTGTCCTCCATTTTGGCGCCGCAGTTGGGGCAGTAGTTAGTGTTCTTCGCCATGCCGACTTCTGCATAATCGCAAAGGTTGCAGGTCGGGTATGTTCCGGTCAATGTCATGTTGTTAAGACTAATTATGTGGTGCTTTTGTATCCACTCCCCACGCACCACAGGCACAGCGTCAACGGCTGGGGCGTACTCAATACAATCCACAATTTCTCCTTCATGGTTTACGCAGCCGCTTTCCGCTATTGTTTTTTCTATGTCAGCCAACAAAGCGTCTTTGTCAATCATCCTCATGGCTCTACCTCCAATCGCTTGACCAGCTCACAGCCGCACATCGGGCAAAACCTATAATCAGGCAAGATGTGGTCAAGCCCGTATTGCCAATCCAAAGCACAAACGTCATTGCAATACTTGCATCCCTTCTCCCTCTCGGCCTCGGAGCGGAGGGCGGAGAGGGCCGTTTCCGCACTGCACATATGTAAATCGCCCTGCCCTATGTCGGCTTCAAGAAATTCCTCAAAATTGGTAATGGCGTATTCTATCTCATTCATGCTGTACCCCTTTCAGCTCGTAACCGCGCCCCCGATACCAAAACGGCTTCTTTTTTGGCTGGCCTTTCTTGTCCGGCAAATAACTAGTCCTCGGGCGCTGTTCAAAGTGAGTTTCACAGTCTCTGCTTCTTTGCGAAACGCCATGCCTAAAATCAAGCCTTGCCAAAAACCATGACTGGTCATTAAAATCATGCGCATACACGACGTATTTTTTACCGTTATCGCACTCCACCGTGTAGGCGTTGACCGTTAATCCAGCTTTAAGCCCTGCCCACGAATACTCCAAATCCTTACAGCGTTTCATTCCGCGTCTCCTTCCCGGCCACAGGCCCGCATCGCTATAACCTCCGCTTCCAGTTTCGCCAGCTCCCTCACCCTGTCAAGGCTCTCTATCGCCAGACTAGTCAGTTCGCGCTGCAATCGCTTGATGCCCTCGTCCCGCTCGGTAAGCTGGGCAAGTAGCTTTGCACATTGGCCCTGCTCAAAATCGTTTAGTTTGTCTAGTTCGGCTTGCAGGCTCTCGATCAGGTCGGCGGCACCCTCCAGCATTATTTTTACGCATAACCGAGTGCTAAACAACGGGCAGTTCTCACAATCTGGCTTTCTGGTGTCTACGTTTGAGCAGCACCTCAACGCCCTCACAATCTCTTTAGCGTTCATCGGTGGCCTCCTGCCCTTTCTTCGTTTCGCGGTATATCGGCAGCAACATTTCAACCAACTCATTTATGTTTCCCTGTATTCGCATCAGCGGCTCTAACGCCATCCGCAACTCGTTGTTGGTTATAATGTCCGGAAGGACACCGCCACTCTTTTCCGCCACCAACAGCAGGGTGTAAAGGCGACTCAACCTATCTACGGCTTTTCCAATGTTCCCCAAGTTACGGGTTAGTGAGTACTGCGCATATCCGACCTTGTCTAGCACCGTATCAGGGTAGTTCTCCGGCATCTGCTCTATGCCGCCTTCGCCGTTTAAAATCTCGTTCAATAATTTCTTTTCTTTTTCCATTGTTTTTCCCTCCTGACTATTTTTGACTATACCCCCAGCAGTTCCCGCAACTCCGCTGTCGTTTCTGCCCAGCTCCGTGTCACGGGTTGCAGCGGGGGAAGGCTCACCCTTGCGGCATCGGCGTCGTTGTCGCTCCACGACACCCCACATTTGCGGGCGCGGGTTTCGACCGCTTTTTTCGTCCTGCCCAGACACTCGGCTATCTCGCCGGGGGTTTTCGCGTTCCAATTGTCCTCTAGGTACGCCTGTTCCCACTTCGTCCACTTGTTCACAGGCGTTGCAAGCCCCAGCGTGTACGCCTGCGCAACAACCGCTGCTTTGCTTCGCCCAAGCGTCTCCGCGATTTCTTCTTCTGTCGCGACCTTCCAGTTGTCCATTATGTACCCCCTCTCTACGTCCGTCCATCTCATCGATTGTTTCTTTGGCTTCGGTTTCATTTCATGCCTCCTTTTCGTTTTTTTTTAAATCATACCCGCTACGCCATCAACGCCCCTGTCGAGGACGAACTCTGCCATCGACCGCTTACCTTGGAGCGTCTCGTACACCGCCTCATCGATTGTGCCGGACGCCAGCAAGTAAATATAAGTGACGGGGAACTTCTGTCCTATGCGGTGGATACGCGCCATCGCCTGTGCGTGGTTCCCGTAGGAGTAATCTAACGAGTAGAATATCATCGTGTCCGCGGCCGTCAGGGTTATCCCCACGCCGCCTGTCTGCGTCTGGGCTATAAACACCCGCACATCGGGGTCTTTTTGAAAATCCTCAACGACCTGTCCCCTGTCGCCCTGCTTGGTGTCGCCCCACAGCAGCCTTACGCCGCCTGCCCCTGCGTGCTTTTCAGCGATTTTCTTGATCGCTTGTATCTCC
>JAAYJI010000114.1 GCA_012523015.1 Candidatus Hydrogenedentota bacterium | reverse complement strand
GTGCTGACCCTCGATTCCGGTGCAACGCCCCATGAGACCGAAGCACTGGAACGCTTTCTCAGCGGATTCGAAGCCGAACTGCAAATCTCCGATGACCGGCACACGCTGACTATACGCTGCCCCAATGAGAATCCCGACGCGATGCGCCAAGCCTTGGAACCGCTCGTAACCGTTCTCGCCGATGAATGCTATCCTCATTTCGCGCCCCTCCGCGAGCGGCTCGAATCCTTGACCCTCTACCTGAACTCAGACGGACTCGACGATGACATCCTCTTCGTTGATACGCCCGGCGTCCACAGCATCTCGGACACACGCCAAAAGATCACCTATGACATCATCGAAAATTGTCATCTCGTCGTGCTCTTTGTCGACAGTGGTTTCGTCGGCAACATACATGATCTGAATTTCATTAAACGGGTCATCACCTGTAGAAACCGAAGGGTCTTCTTTGTACTCAACAAAGCGGATCGCCTCGATCCCGACGAAATCGATCCCCGCGCACTGCAAGGACCTGCCGCGCAGCTCCTCGAAACATTCCGCCGTAATGATATCCCCGACAATGCCGATGTCTTTTTCCTCTCCGGATACCGTGCCCTCCGCGCCATCGAGCTGGATCAGGGACGGCTGAGCACGGAAGAAGCCTTCGACGACAATAAATTGTTGCTCCCCACCGCGGTCGCTGAAAGCATCGAGAACAGCGAGGCGCCGGCACGAGATCTCGCCGCATTTCTGATGGGACAAAGCCGCTTCTCCCCCATGAAAGAACGGCTCTATGACTATTTGGTCAATGAGAGCAAGTCCAACGCTGTGGTCTATCAAGCCTCGCGTTTCGTCGCCGAACGTTCCGCTGATTATCTGATCAGCATACGCAATACGCTGCGCCTCGCACGAGATCCGCGAAAATTCGAAGAATTACGCGCCAGCCGCGACGCCTTAATGGAACGGCTCGCCTCCATCCGCAACGTCGTTGAAGCTGCCTTAGCGGACTATACGATCCGCTTTCGGGGCGGTGAGAAAAACGGCGAGAAGGTCGCCGGATACGTGGAGAAACTGCGTGCGCTGCTTACTGCCCAAGCCATGGATAAAGAGGTGGTACAGCCCGTATTGACATGGCTGCGCAAAGACAACCATTTAAAGCAAGCCCGCCGCGAGAAGTTTAAACCCTTGGCGAAACAACTGGAGCATCAAGTGGATATCTTTGTATCCGACGTGCTCGCTACCATGAAAGAAATCGTTGATGCTTCCGAAAAAGAGATGTCGGATTGTGTAGCCGAACAAATCGAAGCGGCGCGCGATCTGCGCTCTCAATTGACGGAGCCGGAGAAAATGCTCCATGCCCAAGTAGAAAGCTCTGTATCCGGCGAATACGTCGCCTTTGGTACAGGCGGCGCCGTAGTCGGAGCCATGACGGGAGCTGCTGTCGGGTCCATAGCGCCGGGCATCGGCACCGCTATCGGCGCAGGCATCGGCGGACTCTTGGGCGCGGCGCTCGGCTTCCTCGCACGCTTGGCGTGGAGCGAAGACCGATGGATAAGCAAGTTGACGCCCCTCATCGAGCAAAACGCCAATCAAATGATCTTAAAGAGTGCCGCTGATAACGACAAATCCATTGCCCTCCTTATCGAGGAGTATTTGGAAAATCGTGGGACTACTTTCGAGAAAGCCGTAAAAGATGAACTCGAAAACGCGCTGACTTCCGTACAAAGCGAGTATGACGCGCTCTTGGAACGGGAAGCGGAAATCCGCAGCGAACGGGAAAAGATTATCTCACGATTGGAGCCGAAGGAAGTGCGCCTTGAAGGGATCCGCGCACGCGCTGAAACCGTCGTCGAAGAGGACACACTGCCCTGGCCTTCCGAGACCTGAGCCCCTCTCTAAAACGCTTGTGATTCGCCTCCAATACGGACATGATTATTGTGTCGGTATTGGAGGCTTTCTGTAGAGAGCCGCCCGCCCCGTTCTGCTGAGCGCGGCGAAGCATTCGGTGTTAAGGCTTTCGTGTCATCGAGGCGCTGCGTTATGCGTCCTATCTTCTATGGTCAAAAAAAGCCCTATGATTGTACTGAACTGCGTAATAAATAAGGCAAGGATAATCAGGGGTATGGCAGGGAAAAGCGAAAAGAGCATCGAAAAGACCCTCGTTTCATAAAGGGCCGGAAAGGATTCGGAGATGAGTCGCAAAGGATCGCCAAAAACAGCAAGTATCGTGAGCGGACACTGCAGCACCAAGAACCATCTCAATAGACGTCCTACAAGCCTCTGCCCTGATCGCAGTGTCGCCTGTATACGCAGCGCGGCCTGTTTAACTTCCATGAGAGTAACCCTTTCGTTTTATGGTTCTATCTCAGCCTAACAGCTGCTCCGCCGTCACGTCCAAGTCTAGGGGATCAGTCTCAGATAGTCCAGCCCGAACATGTGCCCGGGAAGCGCCTCCGCGTTCGCGCCGACAAGGGTGACATGCAAGCGATTACCGCGCCTTTTCAAAGAGAAACGGCCAAGGGATTGTTCTTCCGTAATCGTCACCTCCGTATCGTAGAAATCAATAGGCGCTCCCACAGACCGCCCGTTAAGGCTCAGCTCATGAATGCCGTAGTCCGGCGCTTTGGTGAATACAGCGACTACTTCGTATTCGCCCGGCTCATCCACAGGAAATTCCAGATCCAAGGTATCGCCTACTTCCGCATGACACCACCACACTTGCAGGCCTCGGCTCCAAGGCCAACCGCCCTGCGTAGAAACGGTGCCGACGCCTTGCGCCAGAACCTGCATCTTTTCGCCTTCCAAGGCGCCCGCCACCCCTTCCGGCTCCGGAATCTCCGGCACACCCAAGAGGGCGCGATCGATGGCGGGGAAATTATCGCTGCCCCCCGGCCGGCTGTACCAATAGACCATGACCGCTTGCGTCACTTCAGTATCCGCCCAATGCCACAATTCCATGTCGAATTTAATATCTTTTTTGAAGGGGATATCGTCCATCACATGGAAGCGGCTCACACAGCTATGACCGGCGTTGCCGGGACCATCACTTCGGGGTTGGTTATGGTAGGCATGGGTGAAACGCGCCGTATCGCTCCACGCATAGCCGAAATAATCTTCTGTACCGGTTCCGAAAAATCCGGGAAAGCTTTCGCCGTCCACGTAGATTTTTTCATCCCCTTCGCCCCACCATTGAGGCACCGGATTGGCGATGTGCAGCATGACCCCGCAAAAACGGCCTGTCCCTGTGGCGGAAAAGTAGTTCCAATCCTGTCTGGGCCGGGTCGGAATATTCTGCTCACACTTCCATTTCCCATGGAAATACAGGCTGTCATCGGTCCACGGCCGCGCTTCCACAGCGATCGTACCTTCCAGTTTCACCTCCATATCCGAACAATTTTCAATGGTAAACACCGCTCCCTGTTGAAAGGGCATGAGCCAATGGGCGTACATGGTACCGTCAGGCAGCACGCCGCAGGGAAGCGATTCATAGGGATTCAGCCCCGGCGCAGCACCAAAGAAATCGCCCAAGGGCGCATCCACACAAACGCCTTCCTCATCGAATTGGACGGTCAGCCGTGTGCCGCGCAGCCCCCTTTCCATCTCTTCGGCATCAAACTTGCACTGTATGGCCGCAATCGCAGCAGGTCCGTAAAGGCTCAGCCGTTCAGAAGCGCCGGGCGACAAGACCACTTCATAGTCGAAGCCTTCCGTATCAGCCGAAGTCTTGATCGATTCAGGCTTTTCAAGCGCCTTGGCGGTCTCTTCAATCTTATCGCGCAGCGACGCCGTCTCTTCCAATGAAAAGGTGGTGACGGCAACATCTGCGTCATAGCTGCGGTAGTTAATAATGTAATAGAAGTCTCGTTCGGTGGCGGATACTTTGCAATGTTTTGCGTAGGGGAGCGGGAAATAGTTGTTCCACCCTTTGCCCCGTTCGCCGCCCAAGGGCGCGATGAAAGGCGCCGCTTCTCCACCCAAAAAATCTGTTAAGGTCATTTCAATGGCGGGCTCTTCCTCATGATCCAGATAAATCTTGATGGTGCCCGCATCATAAGGATTGGCAGACCAAAAGCGCACGATCGCGCCCGGACCCTCTGCATCCATCAACACATATTCTGTTGTATCACCCACCGTCTCTTTGCGCAAAACATTGCCGCGATCTCCGTTAGCGAACCAATGCTCCTCTGTCAGAATTTCAGGATCGATGGAGCGTCGGTCATAACTGGAAAACTGTCCCGTTGTATACGCCGGTCCGCTCCATGAAGCAAGCCGTTCCATAGACGTCATTTCGTCCAGCAGCTTTTCCAAGCTCACTTTTTCCTGTGCCTGAGCAACGCCCATCATCGACACTGCCAAGACCACAACAAACCACAGCACCACAACAGAACGCTTCCGGCAAAACATGGTAAAGCTCCTTATACCATAATGATTACTCCGAGGCAGCGCCTGCCCGATGAAGACAGGCGCTGCCCCTCCCTACAGTACTACTGCTATCAATAATCAAAGGCCTTGGGGGCTCCCAAGATTTCTTTCAATACAATGGCTTGCGCCAAGCGGGAACGATTGTGAAGGGCGCTATGCAAGGTCGGCTCAGAATAGGGCAGCGCCACGGTAACGGACCGACCCGATTTCATCTTCCCTGCTTTCCCCGCCGCTCCATGAATGGCTTGACGCACAACCGGACGCGGCGCGGGACGCTGTGCCTTTGCTGGCACTCCTGCAGGCCGCGGTCTTGGCTGTTGCACCGGCGGCTGTGGGCGCTGCACGCGCACAGGCTTCGGGCGTGATTGGGGCAGCGGATACGCAATAGGCGGCGGAGGCGGCGGAGTCCCAACCGAAGGCCGACCCATTCGCGGATCTTCTTGAGGCGCTAATACAGGCCTTGGAATCTGTCGCGCCGGAACTGAAGCCGGCCGCTCCGGCTCGGCCGTGCGCACCGTCTCTACAGGGGGCGGCGTTGCAGTCGGCGGTCTCTTCGGCGTTGCCGTTTTGATGTCGGGATCTCCGAGCAACACACGGCGCACTGTATCTTCAAGCTCGTCGAAGGACTCGACAGTCTCAGCCTGGTTCTCTTCCTCAAGTTTCTTTTTTTCGCTGATCTTTTTACTAATAACGCTGATCGCCACCATACCGATAAAGATCACTATGGCAATGATATCATCCATGCCGGTGTCTCCTTAGGGTTTTATTACAGGGTCGTGGGCGACTCTTCACCATCCCTACCGGGTTTGGCAATGGATTCACGCATATGCGTGTCAGCCGTAATATTTTTCATCTTGTAATAATCCATGATGCCAAGATTACCCTGACGGAAGGCTTCCGCCATAGCCAGCGGCACTTCCGCTTCTGCTTTCACCACTTGCGCGCGCATTTCCTGCACTTGCGCCAGCATCTCCGCTTCCCGTGCACGCGCCATGGCACGCCGCTCTTCGGCGCGCGCCTGAGCAATCTGCTTGTCTGCTTCTGCCTGACGAATCTGCAGTTCAGCACCGATATTCTCGCCTACATCCACATCCGCAATGTCGATGGACAATATTTCAAAGGCTGTGCCCGCATCCAAACCGCGCTGCAGCACCGTCTTGGAAATGGAGTCGGGATTTTCCAGCACTTTTTTGTGGCTTTGCGAAGAACCAATGGTCGTCACAATACCTTCACCAACACGGGCAACAATCGTTTCCTCCGTGGCACCGCCGACGAGGCGCCGGATGTTCGTGCGCACCGTAACGCGCGCTTTCGCTTTCAGTTGGATACCGTCCATCGCCACAGCTGCGACCGTAGGCGCGCCTTTCGTGGGATCGGGGCAGTCAATCACTTTGGGCCGCACCGAAGTCTGCACCGCGTCGAGCACATCACGGCCGGCCAGATCGATTGCCGTTGCTTGCTGGAACGATAATTCGATATTCGCTTTGTTCGCAGCAATCAGCGCCTGGACGACACGCACCACATTGCCGCCCGCCAAATAGTGCGTTTCCAGCTCGTTTGTACTGATGTTCAGCCCCGCTTTCACCGCCATAATCCGAGAATCGACAATGATGGGCGGGTTCACTTTACGAAGGCTCATACCGACCAGCTGCATCCAGCCCACACTCGCCTGAGACAACCACGCACGGAGCCATAAACGGAAAAAAGAAATGACCACTACGCTAACGATTAATACAACGATCACCAGCGCCAGCGTTATGAACCCTGCTATTGCACCCATGAACTTATCCTTTCTGTTATCTTATGTTTCGTTATCTATTGTTTCTACGACAACACGACTGCCGTGGATTTCAATGACGCGCACCGAAGCGCCTTCCTCAATAAAGCTGCCGTCGCTGACCGCATCCACCCGTTTGTTCCCCACGTTGATGGTTCCCGCCGGGCGCAGTGCAGTCAACACAATTCCGCGCTGATCTAAAAGGCTCGTATCACTCTCAGCACTCACATACCCGTCTGCGGCGTTTAGGCTGTGCTCTTGCGTCAACAAGCGCGATGCTTTCGTGCGTGTGATCACAAAATAGCCCAATATCAAACACAGACAAATACCGATGATCTCAGCGAAGATGATAAACAAAGCTTGATCAGGATGCCCGTGGATACCCAAGGCAGCGCTGATGAGGATCAGTACCACACCCAGCACGCCGAGCACGCCGCCGGGCAAAAAGAATTCGCTGATAATGAGTATCATCCCTGCAATCAAAAATAAGATCATCCACAGGATCATGAAGGGGAGCCTCCTTTATAGCATTCGAGAAAGGTGATTAATTGCGATATCTCGACACGGATCCCAAGGAGCACCTTACTTTTGTCGCTCGGGTCTTTGGGGTCACTCTCTTCGATCATGTCGAAAGTTTCCAACAAGCCCGCTTCCGCACCGTGGAGCTTTCGCGCCTGTTCCAAAAGCTTATTGTAGCGCCGCGCAAAAGGAACACAGGTATAGTAACCCGAACCTTGCGACGAAACAATTTCCATTTCCTTCAACAACTGACGCAACATCTGTACCATCGTTTCTGACGTATCCATATAAATTATGTTTCCTCTCCGGATTCCTGCACAACATAGCGGTTACCTTCAACTTCAATAATTTCGATAGGCGTATCGGCATCGATAAATTCGCCCCGGGTAACCACATCATAGGTAATCGTATCAAAACGGCCCTTGCCCGCGGGACGGAGCATGGTCGTCGCTCGCCCCCGAAGCCCCACGGCACGGCTTTCCAACGCGCCTTGAACCGTGTAGCCCGCTGCAGTATTTTGGGTAGAAGACAAGATTAAGCTGTGCGCCAACGCCGTGCGCGGAAATAGTTTCCACATAAAAAACATGAACAGAATGGTCATGCAGGAAAAGAGGGTCACCGTAACACCGGCATCACGAAGCCGAACGTAATCCCAAGTGTATTGAGGGATGGGCACCCGTGTAAGGGAAAGATAAATGCCCGCAATGAGACACAAGATGCCCGTAATGCCGGTGACCCCAAAGCCGGGGATAAAAAAGATCTCGGCAATGAGCAGCACAAATCCCGTCACAACCAAGAGCACATCGATCCAGTCGGCAATGCCAAAAACGAGCCGGGATCCGAAATACAGGCACAGGCAGGTAATGCCAACGATCCCCGGCAAGCCGAAACCGGGCGTCTTGAACTCCAGATATATGCCGCCTATGGCACCCATCAAAAGGAGTCCCGAGATGAGCGGGCTCGTCAAAAAGGCGAAGATCATTTCTGCCCAAGTCATCGTCATATAGATGTTGCGATACCCGCCGAAGCCCAAAGCGTTCAATACCTTTTCCGGCGTATCTTCCGACACACGGATCAAGCCCACTTCACGCGCCTCCCGTGTCGTCAAGGTCAGTAATTTGCCGGCAGGCGAGATGAGGCGGGCATCTGCGGGCAGCCCTTCAATATCCTTGATCGGCTCCGCCTCAGCGGGTATGGGCTCCGTCGCCGCCGCTTCTCTCTTGGGCTCCGGGGCGGGCGCTTGCTTGGGCTGACCCGATTGTTCTGTCAACAGGTCGATGATTTCTTGAAGACTGCGGGGAGCCGGTTTTTCGTCCAGCTGCGCCGTCGATCCCATCCCTGCCGACAAGGACGGTATCTCTTTTAATACCGGAGCGTCCCCGTCCACGGCGTAACTTTCCGATACCTTGCCCTTTTCAACTTTATAGACCCGGTAGTGCGCGGCCCCTTCATGGGCGCCGTAGAGCTCTATGGAGGCGTCGACCATGGCCTCGCCAATGAGAGGATTGTGTCCCTTCTCCTCACCTAAAGCGCGATAACGGGCACGCAAAAAGGACATGGATTTCTCGTTCATTTCCTCCGTCATTTCCACGCCCGGCGAGATAGGCGTAGACGCGCCGATATTCGTGCCCGGCGCCATGACAATGTAATCGCAGGCATAGGAAATCAGAGCGCCCGCGGAGATGGCGCCTTTACCCGTGACAAAGGCAATGGTCGGCACCTTGCTCGCCAAAATCGTGTTTGTAATGTCAATGGCTGAATCCACACGGCCGCCGTAGGTATCCACGATAAAGAGGATCGCCTTCGCGCCCACCGCCTCTTTCTTAACGGCGCGCTCCACAACGACACTAACCGAATCCAAAATGTCCCCGTCAATGGGACAGATCACCACGAAGTCCCCCGCCTCTGATGAGGGCGCAGCAGCAGACACTGCCGCGCCGACGCCTAAACAAAGGCACAGGCTCATCAGCAAAAGCATCTGTACGCGCCCGGTATAAATGGATAGCATCGTATTGCGGCGATATGAAGAATTCATAGAAACGTCTTTCAAGATTCAGATCAATAGCCAATCATCGGCTACCATTGTACTCACAACACCCTAGAAAATAAAATAACTGTTCTGCAACCGCCCACGCTGCAGAGCTCCCGCCGGAAATAGGGCGGGGCCTGACCGAGCGCAGCGCACTGCCCCCTCCATTCAACGGCTCTATACAAGAAGAGAAAGAGCGGCAGGAACAAAAAAAAACCGCCACCGAAGTGGCGGTAGAAAAGGCATAGGAAGTGAGGCTTAGCGTTTCGAGAATTGGAAGCGTTTGCGGGCGCCGGGACGGCCGTATTTCTTACGTTCCACTTCGCGCGCGTCACGGGTAAGCAAGCCTTCACTGCGCAGCGTCGAACGCATATTCTCGTCGTTCTCGACCAGCGCACGGGCAACGCCTAAACGTAAGGCGCTCGCTTGACCGGACAGACCGCCGCCGTCACAAATGGCGCGTACATCAAAACTCTCCCGCAAACCGGTCGCGTCAAGAGGTTGCACAGCAAGCTGAACCAGCGTTTCCCGCATCAAATAGTCTTCTACAGGACGACCATTCACTACAAACAGCCCGGTTCCGGGTTTAATGCGTACCCGCGCTGTTGCGCGTTTACGGCGACCCAAGGCTACGATTTCATTGGTGTTTTTGTCTCTCACAGTAGGTATTCTCCAATTGTACAAAAATTATTTGAATTCGAAAGGCACAGGGTTTTGTGCTTCATGGGGGTGATTGGCATCGCTGTAAATACGGAACTGACCGGCAAGCTTACGACCGAGACGGTTTTTAGGAAGCATACCTTTAATAGCAATTTCCAGCGCACGGGTCGGATGCTTAAGCATCATGGAGTCCAAACGTGTTTCTTTCAAACCGCCCGGATAACCCGAATACCGGTAATAGGTCTTTTGTTCGATTTTACGGCCTGTCAATTTAAGCTTCGCCGCATTGATGATAATCACGGGATCACCACAATCCAGAAAAGGCGTAAATTCAGGCTTGTTTTTGCCGCGCAATATCTTCGCGGCTTCGACCGCGATGCGCCCAAGGGACTGCCCTTCGGCATCGATTATGCGCCACTGTTTTTGAATAGCCCCTTCGGTGGGGACATAAGTTTTCACAATACTATCCTCCGCTTGGAGTAAAATTTACACTAGGGAACGAATTAAGAATCACTACACGTATAACGGGGAGCGTTATAATAGCAAATTCACGGAGAATGATGCTACTTATTTTCTTTTGCCCATCGCAGCGCAGATTCAAACTCGAATTGCAACCCTTTCCTTAAAAAAGACTTCGGCAGGAGTTCTGTTATGAAGTGTTTTCCTTGGTCTATTATTTAAATCTTGAACAGCCCTTTGGTGGGTCAGCGTGAGAGAAGTAAGGTGTTGCGGATGTCTGGGTACAGCGTCTTGGATCAATAAGCGCGCCGCCTCCACCGCCACCGGATTCTTCGCTGCGCTCAGAATGACGTGGAAAAGTGAGGCTAGAAACAGAATTAGAAATCAGCGCGTGGTGGTGGTAGCGGTTTGGCGTTCCTGTGCTTTACGGGCGGAGATGTTTCCCTCTAATGGACCGGATGGACAGGATAGACAGGATGGACGCGATGGACAGGAGACGTACAAAGCCTTCCGATGTAGGGGCGCGATTTATCGCGTCGTCATGGATGTCGCTCCCCGGAGATTCTGCCTCGTCTCACTCCGAATCCGCCTCTCATTACAGCCCTGATTAGAATTTGACATTTGCTTTTAAAAACAATTATAATATTCCCGGTGTGCCGAGGTAGCTCAGTTGGTAGAGCAGCGGACTGAAAATCCGCGTGGCGACGG
>JAAYJI010000113.1 GCA_012523015.1 Candidatus Hydrogenedentota bacterium | reverse complement strand
GGCAAGGGTGCGACACACACGTTCGGTGAGATAGGCGCGTGCTTGATCGCTTTGGCGTTGTGCATCCACGGCGAGCCGCTGGGCTTGCGGCGGCAGTCCTTGTCCGCCGCGAAGCAGCAAGAGGTGTTCGACGGGGCAGGGGCTGATTTCGGCGCTCTCCGTTTGTTTGAGACCGACGAGCCGGCACTCGACCGTTTCCTCTCGGGCAAGATCCGCAATCTCGGGATCTGCCTTGCGAATGACCGTAAGGCGCGCGAGATGAAAGAGGTAGGGCTTATCGACGGTTGGGTCCACAAAGACCGCTCCGCGCAAGGCATCACCGCCCAGCTTCTGTCTTACGATTTCTCGGAAGCGTTCGAACACAGGTTCTCCGGGATGCATCCAAATGCAGGACTGGCGGTCGTCCGGCTTGCGTATGGAAAACTTTTGAGCCTGAGCCGGCGGGTAGGTTTCGATGGCGTCGAGCAGGGGATCAATGGCGCCCTTGGCTGCAGGCATAAGGTTGAAGAGACCGCCCAGATCCCCTTCGATCTCCATGCCGACCACGGGGGCTGTCGATGCAACGAACTTGCGCACATAGCCGGGCATAAGGCGGAAATACATTTCGTGTTCCACACTCTCGCGCAAGCGGGGCAGTTCTCGCTTTACATCGCCGCCGTCACCATAGAGCCGCTTCTCCTGTTCACGGAAAGCCTTGACCTGTTCTTTTGTGAGCTTGCCATCGAGTTCACCGGCGATCTGTTCGGGATCATCACCGGAGGCGACCCGTTCCATGTAGGTTTTGATGGATACCTCGCTGAATAGGCGGCCAATGCTGTCGAAGACCTTGTCGGACTTCAGTTGCTTGCGTATTTTCTCCAGTTTGTCGAGTAGCGTTTTCAGTACGCGGCCTTCGCGCGTCGCGGGCGCGACTAAGTTCAAGATGATTACAGGATCGTGCTGTTGCCCGTAGCGATGGATACGGCCCATGCGCTGTTCGAGGCGGGCAGGATTCCAGGGCACATCATAATTGATCATGATCCAGCAGAATTGCAGATTCACCCCTTCAGCGGCGGCGTCTGTGCAGACCATGAATCGTGCGCCGCCTTCGGTGGTCGGCAGTCGGAAGCGCTCGATTTGCTCCTGACGCTCGGTAAAATGCATGCCGCCATGAATCTGGGCAATCTGCCCCGTGTACCCCATGCCGCTCAGACGTCGAACGAGAAACTCCAGTGTGTCGCGATGCTCGGTAAAGATAATGAGTTTTTCATGGACATATTTTTCTTCGGTGAGGATTTCACGCAATTTATCGAACTTCGATTCGGTACCGCTCCGATGGACCTTATCTGCCAGATCGCGCAGCTTAAGAACGTCTTCTTTTTCCGAAATAAGTGCCCCCAAGGAGCTGGCGATCACGCCTTGGAGCAGCGCTTCTTCGGCGATCTCATTTTCTTCAACACCATTGTCGGAGCTCTCTTCGTCTGCCGATTTCGACTCGAAGACGTCGTTATCCGGAATGTTCCGCTGAAGCTTCAGAAGTTGGTCGATGGTGAGAACACCGGATTGGACATCATCGATGATCTTTTCGAGTTTCCCGATTCGCCGTTCGAAAGAGCGGAGCAAAGCGTAGGTCGAACTGGCGAGACGACGCTGGAACACGCCCATTGCAAGACGGGCGGCGGATTGGTTCAGTATTTTGGATTGGTTGTAGACGTAGCGCAGGTACTCTGTAGTCTCATCATACAACTTTTGTTCGCTCACTTCGCCCTGAGAAAGGGCATAACCGAGGGTGTCGGAGAAGCGTTTGGGGTAGAGCGGAAGTCCGTCGAGGCGCACCATTTCTTCCTTGGTGCGTCGAATGAAATAGTGATGCCGTTGTTCCAAAGGGAAGTGGTCGAAAGCTTCTTGTGTTGAGAGCGCTTCAGGTTCGAGCAGCCGCCAGAGGGCATAGTAAGGGTAGTCCTTGCCCATATGAGGCGTGGCTGTCAGAAGTAACAGGTGGTGAGCATGCCAGGGGAGAGACCACTCCGGCTCACCGTTCTGCGCTCCTGCTAGCGCTTCCGCCAGTTTGTAGCGGCCGGTCTTGCGGACTTGAAAAGTAGCACTCCGATCGCAGGCGAGTTTGTGCGCCTCGTCGAAGACCACCAGTTCATAGGGTTCGACCTCGTCGGCGTTCAAACGGGAGAAGACCTTCTCTCCCGCCAATGTATCGATGCTGATAATAACGCGGTCACTTTGGGGGCCAACAAAGGGATTGCCGCTTCTCGCATCGCTTCCGCTCACAATATTGAAGGATAGGCTGAAGAGCGCGTGCAGCTCGTTCTGCCAATTTCCAATCAAGCCCGCCGGTGGAATAATCAGTACGCGCTTCAGCAGTCGGCGGGAGAGCATCTCGCGAATGTAGAGCCCGGTCATGATGGTCTTGCCGGCTCCGGCATCGTCAGCGAGGAGAAAGCGCAGGCGCGGCTGTTCGAGCATGTGATCGTAGACGGCTATCCGTTGGTGGGGCAGCGGATCGATGCTGGCAATTTCGGTGCCAAAGGCTGGATTGGCCAAATGTCCGAAGGAAAGGCGTTCTCCCTCAACCAGAGATCGAACGAGATCGGGCTTGGCTTCGAAATCAATGCGGGGCGGCGTGTCGCTGTATAACAGCGACTCAGGCTCCGTCACTTGTTCAGCCATTCCGCTTTCACCTGCAATTTCGAGGAGGCGGCTCCAAGATAGGGGCGAGGGCTGAGATTTCTCGTTCTCCCACCGGTTGACTGTTGCAAAGGACACACCAAGCCGTTCGGCAAGATTGACCTGTGTCAGCCCCATTCTCGCTCGAAGGCGCTTTATCTGTTCTGCGTAATTTTCAGTCGGCTTTAGGTCCATAGGCTGTCTTCCTACCGTATCAAGCAGTCATTATGTTGGGATTATATCATATGTTATACTCACTTGTCAACCCCACACGATGCACTATTTTTTCGGATTTCGCCCCGATCAACGGTACACCCTCTACCTGTCGGTACGTGATGGGTGCGCCGCGGTACAAGTCTTCCGGCGGGGACGATGGGAGGGAGCGCAGGGGCTGCGTTCTGCGCTGCGAAATAACATCACGCCGTGGGCGACGGAAAGCGGACATACGCTGATCGGGGGAGAGGGAAAGGGTTTGCCGGGGATTGAAGCTTCTGAAAACTCATTAATTCGCTTTTTCCAGACGCCGTCTGGAAATTCTGCGAGACGCTCGACACGTCATTGGCGTCAGATGTCGAAGCCCTCCGCAACCGGCCCTTCAATGACGTTGTCTACTGCGGTGCGCGCGGCGCTCATGTCGAAGGCGATAGCGCGGGATAGGGCTCGTATCTGGTGCGGAAGCGGAATGACCGAGGACTCGTTAGCGCGAGCAGGACGTCCTGACAAAGCTGCCGGCGGTCAGGGCTGTAGTACCAATCACCTTGTTTTAGGTTGCCCATAATTTCCGTTTCTTGGCTTCGAATTTATTCTCATACTTTTCCCACCTAGACTTTATAAAGGCTGATTGCCAGTGATGATGCGCCACACTTCCCGCATCCGTCTCCCATCCATAGGTAGGTTGGATTCCTTTGCTACTTCCTGCCAAGTTTCGGCGGAGCTTCGTTCAAGCCATGCCCTTGCTTTTTGAAGACGCGGTGCTGGCTCAGCATCGGTTGCTTCTGTAAACTTCCTCCCCATCGCTACGCTGACCGAGCGGGGCACGCCCAAGCTCCGCATAAGAACTGCCTCGATAGTGGGAACACCAAAGTAGATCATGGACGGCACCGAACGAATTGCAGCCATAGCTTCCTTCGACAGGTTGGCATCTGCAATCTCACTCATTGACTGAAGAGCTCCGATCCCCCATGAGCCTTGGTGAGTGAGAGTTTGGTATACCGTGCGGCAGCATTCCGTAAGCCGCTTTTGGATATCTGGAACATCCGCGAAGTGCCGGTCGGCAATTTCCCGTAACGTCTTGCCGGAGACCCACATCTCCAACATGGAAGCGATGGACTTTCCATCTCCGCCACCAATAGTCGGGATGTTCAACTCCGGCACCCTGAGCAAGGCTCCAACAAGGCTCTTCATCCCTTCGCCGCCCGACCGGAAAAGACGGCTTGGGCTCCAATCATCAGCTTGAAGGCTGAAGGATTCTTTGTCACGGAGCAGATCTATAATGCTCTCAGGTGAAAATCCGGTGCTGTCCACCAGGGTCAAGACCCCAGAGGGAAGATTGCTAAGTTGTTCAGCGTATATCCGGGTGGATTCGATCAATTGCTCGGCCAATTCAGGCTGATGTCCACTCAGCCGATGGTAAGCGTAAGTACGTTTGAGCAACTTTTCCGTGTCGGTGAGAAACTGCGCGTGGTCACCAATCTTTCGGTAGCTGTGGGCCAAATACTGCACGAAGCTCGACCACTTTGCATCGTTTCTTACCAAACGGCGCAGATCGAGATCCCAACCTCGCTCGACCGTGTCTTCAATCATCTGCTCCAGTGCGGAAGCTAATTCTACTACTCTTTTATTTACATAGCGCTCCAAAGAATCATCATCTTGTTTTTGTGATGCAAAAATGACCAGCCCAAGCGTGTCTTGGAATAGGCGCCCCGCTCGGCCAGCGATATTCCAGAATTCATCGGGACGAAGTTCGCCCTGAATAAAAGCATCGCCAATCCGAATCGGTTTGAAATGGGTAGATAGAATGACATTTGAAATAGGGAAGTTTACTCCTTGCGCCACAGTGGTCGTGGCTACCAGCGCAACTAATTCACCCTCTTCGGTCAACCATTCCAAAAGGGTTCTCACTTCAGGTGAAATACCGGCGTGATGAACCCCGAGGCCTTTTCCGAGAAAAGCATGTAATGCAAAATCCTCCCCGTATTCTGCTTTCACGAATTCCCTTACTAATGTAAGCCTTTTGCTTTGCTTGTCTGGAAGCATGGGAGCCAATTTCTTCGCGAGATTCCAGCAATCGGTTGGGGAATACGCCAACACAATGGAACTTCCACGGGAAGCAAGCGCTTCAGCGACGAATGCAGCAACTCCGAGTTTCGATGACTTAGCCTGTGTCAACGTAATGTCACGGGTTTGTTCGCGGTCAATGGTTACACGCTCGTCAAAGGCAATGGGTGCACGATGCGCTCGCCTAACGTGAAGGGGCTTCACCTCGAGCCCCCAGACTCTCCCCCGGCCTTTTGGATATGCGAGAGCAATCATCTGATCGTTGGGCTGCCAATTGATCGCGAGTGACGGGGTTATACTCTGAGAGCGTTCATCATCCAGCCAAGTTGCGAGCTCTTCCGCATTCGGTATAAATGGAGTCAGAAGTAGAAAGTGAGTGTCCGGCGATTCACGGTTGATAGTGGCGAGCACGAGTTCACTCCGCAGTCCACGTTCTCCGTCGCCGAGATTGTGTGCCTCATCCAGCACCACCAAGCCAAGCGGGCGATTTCCTTGGTCAGCGGCTCCGCTGCGGATCAACAAATCCAATTTCTCCGGGGTGGTTACCAGTACATCGAAACTGCCAGGTGAAGACAACAATTCCTCTTCCAAGACATCCAATTCGTAAGCAGGTGTCGCCTGTTCGATCTTCAATCCTAAAGGCCCGAGGTCTCGTCGCAGACGAACGCTGACTTGGTTGACTAGTGCCCGCGTCGGTACCAAATAAGCGATCCACGCTTTGTCGATATTCACTATTGTCTGAATGATGCGGCATTCGGCAAGCAGGGTCTTGCCGCTGGAGGTCGGCATTTCGACCACCACTGCCCGATTGCCTGTGTGCATGACATCCTGGATGGCATCGCGTTGTGGTGGTAGCAGTTCAAATAATGGGCGTGTTTGCTGCTCATTAGTCAGCGCCTGCTTGAAATCCGTCATCTTACTGTTGTAAGCAGCAAGTTGGTGCCAAATAGTTGAGCGGATAAGCACTCTTGCAGCCATGCTCAGCCAACGCAGAAGCAGAGCCAGCTCAATGATGCCGGCGGAATCCGCTGCCTTGACAGCACGTGAAAGATGAAAATCCACGTCATCCAGCGCTGTGCGAGGCGTGCCTTTGCCGACAAATACGCCCAACATCTCGACAGCTTTCGCCAATTGATAGAAAGCTACCAGCTCAATGGCCGCGATCTGTCGCAGTCCGTTCTCCTGTTGGAGGTATTCTCGTTCATACAACTGCTGGCTTTGGCGAAGTGAGGCAATCGAATCGGCTACGGCGCGAAGGTCATCCCAGTTCTTTTTGCGCACAACCCGCAGGAAAGCGTCCGCCACACGGAAGAGGACCAGCTTAGTCCATCCTGCATCTTCGGAGTTCAACTCGGATACCGGCCAGGCATTCTCGTTGAGATAACGCCTGATGTCGGCACTCCGATCTCCCAATACCGCGACTGCCGCGAGGCGGATGGCACCTTTGACACGGGCATCCTCGGTTTCTCCCAGCGGAAGCATCCGTCGAATATCAAACGCCAGCGAGCAATAATCTCGGAACTCGATCCCTTCATTTGATCGGACATCCCGACGCCAGGCCACGGCCAAGTCGAGGCACCGCAGCTCGATCAAATGCAAGGCCTCTTCCAAAGTGTTCCTCATGTCTGGCTGGATGGGCACAAGGGCTGCCGGATCACGTTCGGCAATACGCTTCAGCACGGTTTTCGCCAACAAGACTTTAGCTTGGTCGGAAGTGCGATCCAGTGCTTCTCGTCCACCGGTTTTTGCTATGAGAATATCCGTCGGGAATGCGCTCATGGGGTCACCTCCCTATCGTAGACAAGGTCAACCCATTCGTCTTTGTGAAAAGGAATGTAAAACCCAAGCAGATGAACTTCTGATTCTCCCGGCTGGTGATCGATTCCAGCGCAGATGTTTGTAAGGTCCGTTTCGACTGGATCACGCTTTCCGCTTACCAGCACGCCGACAAGCCACAGGTCACCCTTGGAGTAGTGTTTCAAGGCTTCGTTGAAGGCATCCTCCCATTCGGTGCCACGCATCCGCACCAACAGCCAACTGACAAGTGTTTGTCGGTCTGTTGGGCGATTCCGAAGTTGGAACATTTGATTGCGGAGGCAATCTGGGGCGGAATTGACCACTTGTGGAGGTACGCGATTCTCAGAAGAAGACTTCACTTGACCAAAAACAAAACGCGGGGCGGCATGGCGTTGCAGTCCGACCAGATCCGGACCCGGCAGACTTGCTTTACGGGTTCGCTTGTCGAATGCTGTCGGCCATGGGAACATAGCTTCGTATCCATCATCCAGGGCGATTTCAGCAAACGCTTCGCCGATTTCCCAATCCTTGGCCCGGGGCGAGGTTACGACCTGTCCCAATAATTCACCCAAATCAAATCCTGTCGTCTCCAATTCGATCAAGTGCTGTCGGAGTTCTTCTGACCCGTCTGATTCCGCGATTTTTGCGGATACGCGACGAACGAAATACTGGCGGCATTCTTCTGCGGACGCTGCAACGAACCCGGCCACCTGAATGTGGCTGCTTTCCGATTGAAACTGTAGATTCCAATTCATCTTTGGATTCATCTTATTCACCTCCCATCCGGGTGAGCGCCTGGTCGTACCACATGAGGAGCTTAGGGTTTTCCTGGAGGACGTTCTCTGGAACCTTCCGGGACACTGTGATGATCGTGGCGTAGTCGCTCTCCTGTCTGGCCTTTTTGAAGCCTGCGCGGACCGCCTCGAGACGGAACACCTTCAGGCGCTTTTGGCTGGATGCCCGGTATTCCTCGAACTCCTTAAGCAGCGATCTCTCGCGCAGCTTCTCTAGATCGTCGGCCTTGTTGGGGGCGGGCACATACCAGCGGTTCTTACCCTTGGCGCGCAGGCTCTCGTCATCCTTGGGCAGTTCGTTCTCCAGGCTGTTAATTAGCGCCAGCTCCGCCAGTTTTTTCTTGTCTTTTGACAAGCCGGATCGCTCATAATAAAGGCTTCCGAGGAGTTTTTCAGGTGTAATAGCCAATTGTGCGGACACTGTCCGCACTTTTTGGCTGTCAATGTCTTTTGGAAGCAAATGGCGGGTTTGTGCGGGTACCGTCCGCACAATCTGAGGGTAGGCGCGGTAAAAGGCCAGATAGTTGTACAATTGCCGCCGTCCAGTATTGCTAACCTTGTGCCTGCGCAGCTCCTTGGAAAGCTCGCTGAGCAGGCGATCTCCATAGCTTGTCCTGTCTGAACCACGCAGTTCATACTCGCCGATGTAACATCCTATCAACCCGTTACGCAGCGTCAGGCTTAATTGACGGCCCGGCATCTGCCGTGCACTAATCCACTTGTAGACTGTATCCCGCTTGATGCCGAGATAGGCCGCAATCTCATCCACTGAGAGCCATCGGTCTTCCATCATTCGACTCCAGTCACGTTTGGTTTCATCGGTTGACTTCCAACAGCCTCTTTCCTTTGGTTGATCGGTGTCCCACGTTCCCGCCCTCGTCGCTTGCATCCCAATAAACCGGGACTAACAGTGTTACAATATATGAGATAGATATTCAATGTCAAACGGTTTGTACGTTTATTTACCGTATTTGACCGAGTGTAACCGAGTCAAAGCTTCCTGTGCCAGCGAGACACACCGAGAGGGATAAGCCTGCCCGAGATCGGGTCTTCACTCACGTAGAGCCAAGCCGGAAGATCGGTTCCAGTGACCTGGACCAGAGGCCAGAACACGGCGGTAGAGGGGAGCGGTGCGCGCTGAAGCTCATGCCGGGGGGCGATGGCAGCACAAGGGAGATAGGGACAGGCGTATACGACGAAAGCCCGAGACGCCTTGTCTCGGGCTTTCAGCTAAAGGTGTTGTAACCGCTGCCGTGCAACGGATTATTTTCTGGCTCCCCAGAAGGAACCCTCTTCATAAACACTCTCATGTGGCCCGAGACTTCGTAAGTTCCGTCATATCAATCAATTGTCAAAGAGCAAGTGGCGCGTAGCCTTGGGAAACCATCTTGAGTCGGACTTCCAGGCAATTGCTGTTTTAGGCCGAACGCCTCAAACCAGCAGCACATATCGTTGAGTGATCCTAGCCCATCAACCGGTCGAGTACGGCGAGTTCAAGCGCCCGTCTTGTTTCTGTGCCCCCGCCTGTTCCTTGCCGTTCGGCGCACGGGTAGAGGTCAATAAGTAGTTGAAAATCGTTGACAGTCTTTCCTTGTCGCACGACATCAGCCTGTGGGCAAATACGGATCGTTCCCGTGGCTGTCCTTGTTCTGAATCTTCCCGTCCTTGCCGTGGATGTAGAACTCGGTGCCTTGGTTCTGGCTGATCTTGCGCCCGGCATCGACGGCATCCTGTTTCTTGTCGAAGTGGCCGCTGCTACGGGTCGCGCCGCCTTTCTTGACGTCCTAGCCCCAATCGCCGTTCGTGACTCCATGATGTGATCCTGGTTTCTTTGTCATGGTTGCCTCCTGTCTAATTGTGAAAATTTCCCGACGAGATTTGCAGTATGTACATCAGCCACGAATCGGTCTTGAGGAGAATGGCCCTGAGCTGCTCATCGGTCAGCGCAGCCTCCAACTCATGAACCCCGTTGAACAGCTCGATCAGCTTCACCAGTGCCCGGGTATCGTGCATCAGGAAGTCGGTCAACGGATCGTTGTTCAGCTCCCGGCAGACAGAAAGCACCCTAGCTCAACGAGTTGGCTTGCCGTCATGTAGCAGGTCCTTCTGGTTGGGCACCCCCGGAATCCACGCGGCGACCGGATCATCGGGTGCCAAGCGCCTGAGCAGACGGTTCCACGACTCCCTGAGCGAGATCAGGATGTGCCTTGCCCGGTCGGCATTGTTACCATACAGGGCATCCCGAGCGCCGATGTACGGCCGAGCGAGCCCTGGATCGACCTGCAGCAGAAGAGCGATGCAGCCAGATGTTTCCATCTCAGCTTCGGTGACAAACTGAATTTCCGTTTCGGCCTCATCCTCATCCCCTTCATCCCAGGGGCGAAGGGTTTCGAGCGCAAAGCTGGTGGTGTAGATCTCACGAGTGGCCCCCGGCAAAACGAAGGCAGGCAACCGCGTGATGTCCGAGATCTCCCGCAGTGACTCTGCCAAATTCCCATACGAGGCTGCCACATGGGCTATCGAACTCTCCAGTCCCGAGATGACCGGCATCTCGATCTGGAAACGACCCCTTATCGCCTCGAAATCAATGCCCGCCATGAGCCGTTCCGTGGCGGAAAGCCGCAGGGATGTATCACACAGGGCCAGCTTGGCGGAGGCTTGAAGCTGTGAAAGCTGCGAGAAGTCGTGCTGGATAGGTTTGATCGTATCAAGCCATGACTGATGCGCAGCCGAAAGACTCTCGGCAATACGACTTGTCGCGGTGGCCTGTTTTATTAAATCCTGCCAGTGTTGATTAGCACCGACGATCTCCTGTATCCGGGTCGCTGCTCCAGCCATTTCGAGAGCGCGAGTGATTTCCAACTGCTGACGACGGATCGGTTCCAGCGTTCGCTCCATCTGCTCTATCACACTCAGATAGGGCGGCTTGGCCAGCCTGTTAATGGCCTCCATGTCCTGATGGAGCTTGGCGAGAGCGGTCTTGGCTGTTTTAAGATCGTCCGACATTTTCAAGTCAACCTGTTTCTACGGCCAGTTCTGTAGCGCCCAACCTGCCGCATCCAGGCCCGGATATATGGCTTCTGCCACCGGTTTGAGGCGTTACCTGGATTTGCGTGCTGATCCGCTCCTTCAAGGCGGGCACGTGCGAAATGACGCCGATCAGCTTGCCGTCCTGCTGCAGGCCCGCGAGGGTTTCCAGGGCGGTGTCGAGGGCTTCCTCGTCCAGGGTGCCGAAGC